>NZ_JBHZDH010000061.1:17807-28825 GCF_042755925.1 Lysinibacillus sp. NPDC059133
TATAGCTCTTAAACAACAACAAGAGCATAAAGATCAGGAATTCGAGTCGTTACGTAAAGGTATTGGAGGCTTATTACATCAAGAATGCGCGATTACAAGCTTTGACGTTCAAAGCATACAGCGACAATTGCAGCCATATTTACAGCATACAGAACGACTTCAGCAGCTAGCTGAGACATTCCAAATGGATGCTGAACCAGAAGAGTCTGTAGAGCATTTAAAAATACTTGTATCGCAAGCGAAATCTTCTCTTCAAACAGCACGTCAACAGCTGGAGGCAGTAGAGCAGGCTAATACACAGCTCTTACCAAAGAGAGCGGCACTTCAAACAGCGCAGACTAGCTTACAAGAGATTGAACAACAGTTCACACAATTAGAGGAAAATATAAAAGAAATTAATATAGCTGGATTGAAGAAGGAGAAGCAACTCACAGCTTGCACTAAACTCCTACAATCAACACCGGAGCGCACTTCTGAGGAGGTAGAGGAAGCAATTGCATCCTCCAAAGTAACGATAGGGGAATTGCAGCGCAAGGAACAACAGCTTCCTCTTCGAAAGAAATTACAAGAGCAATGGCGTGACAAGCTGCAAAACGCTACTGAATATGATTTAGATGAAATTCGAAAATTATATGTGCGTCATGCGAATGTTATCGGTACAACATGTGTTGCTTCAGCAAGTAAGGAATTTATGGAGAACTATCCGACATTTGATGTTGTCATTATTGATGAAGTATCAAAGGCCACACCACCAGAGCTATTATTGCCAATGCTTAAGGGTAAGAAAATTATTTTAGTGGGCGATCATCATCAGCTACCTCCACTACTTGGAGATGATACGTTGGAGGAAACGTTAAAGGCGATGCTCGATGAAAATCCAAACTTTGACGGAGCGCAGGAATTAAAAAATTTGCTGCGTGAATCGCTGTTTGAACGTTTATTTAATAACTTGCCGCAAACACACAAGCAAATGCTAGCATTGCAGTACCGAATGCATGAGAAAATTATGCACAGTATCACACCGTTTTACGCGAAAGAGGAAAATGGTTTGCAATGTGGTTTACCAGATTCAGATGCAGCGCGAGACCATTGCCTAGAAGGGCAATTTATTAGCAGAGATGATCATTTGCTATGGGTCGATATTCCAACTGAAAAACCTTATTTAGAGGAGCAAGTAAAGGGCGGAACGAGTCGTTATAATGAAGGTGAATTACAAACTATTCGACGCATTTTAACCGATTTGAATAAGGCTGTTATCGAAGCTAAAGCAGCCGGACGAATGCCTCAGGATGCACAAAAAAGCGTTGGGGTTATTAGCTTCTACGGGGAGCAAGTAAAGAAAATTAATCGCCTTCTGCAACAGGAATTACAGCTACCACATCTTCAATTTAGAACCGGGACAGTCGATAAGTTCCAAGGTATGGAAATGGACGTCATATTAGTAAGTATGGTGCGTAATACACCTAAAGGGGGAGACGTTGGCTTTGCAAAAGATTACAGACGCTTAAACGTTGCCTTATCTCGTGCCCGTGAGCTATTACTACTTGTCGGAAGTGCAGAGATGTTTACTAAACGTGCGAAGCATCAAGATACACGAGAGATGTACAGCAATCTGTTAGAGACAGTGAAATCCTATAACGGTTTGCGTAATCATGAAGGACAGGTGATGTAGATTGTCAAAATTGCAGCAGCGTTTAATGCGTGAACTTCAGCAAAATCGAAATATTAAAATCGTCAAAACCGATGAATGGTGCATCCCAATTCGAACAGTAGAAGTGACCTATGAGCCCGTTCGTCGTTCCACTATGGATGTTTTGATGACTATGCTGTTAATCAGCATACAGGAAGCAGATTTTGCAAGTGCGCAAGATTTAAGTGAGTTATTGCTCGTCGATCCATTATTTATTGAGGATTTAGTATCATTAATGTCTCGAGTAAGTCTTATTGAACAAAAGGAAGACTTCTATCGATTAACATCTAAAGGACAGCAGCAACTGAAACGTGGCATCTTTGAGGAGGAGCTAGATGTAGAAATGGCTAACCTTTACTATAGCCCATGCCATCTTGCATTTCTTGCTGTCGATGAGAACAATATGGAAGAATATGATAATCTGCCAGAGCTCTATCGTTATGTGGATGAAGAGGCTGAGAAGCAGGAGCAATTCGAAGAAGGTATGTTGATAGCAGCGTTACAGCAAGAGGATGGAGAAGAGGCTGGAGCTGGAGCTTCACAAAAAATAGTTTCAAAAATTGTGCAAACTGACGCTAAACAAATTAATGATAGCCCATGCCTCGAATTTGTCCTTCACGATAAAGAGCAAGGTATAGTGTTCGTTCGTGTATGGAATGCGCTGTTAAATCAATGGGATCCGCACCTAGAACAACAGCTCACAGAAAAAGAACAACTAGAGTGGCGTAAGCAATACTTATAAAGCAAAAAAACGAACGTGTGCAGCGTTCGTTTTTTTGTTTTTCAATTGAAAAAGTGGCCAAGGAAATATTTGTGATGTTGTCCAAAAGATACACGCTATGTGAAGTAGTTAATTGGAGTGTAGGCTGGGCGACTCCTTGGGGATTAACGATAGAGGAACGAAGGCTAAAAGCATCACATCCTGTGATAACGCCTTCGAGACCAACATCCTGTCGCTGCCGCTACGTTGCACTACGCTTTCGCACAGAAAACATTTGTTGCCCCGACGTCTCCAGGAAAGCGCCCCCTCGTTTTGCCGAAAAGTCATACTCTTTTTAGGTGAATGTCGATAAAACGGAAAAGTTGGGTGATAAAAACAAAAAGTTAGGTGATAAATGAACAAAGTTGGGCGATAAATTCAAAAAGTAAGGCGATAAAATGGTAAAAGACCTTGATAAATTTTTAAACTCGCATATATTATTACAAAAAAAGGAGGGGACCGATGTTTACGATTAGTTTATGTATGATTGTCAAAAATGAAGAATGTATTATTGAAAGATGCTTAGACTCCGTTCAACATTTAGTGGATGAAATCAATATTATTGATACGGGCTCAACTGATCGTACAAAAAATATCGTCCAAAACTATACCTCTCGAATTTTCGACTTTACCTGGTGTGATGACTTTGCCAAAGCTCGTAACTTTTCCTTTCAGCAAGCTACGAAAGATTTTATTTTATGGCTCGATGCTGATGATGTAATCACAACAGAACATCAGCAAAAGTTCCTACAGCTTAAGCAGTCGCTATATCATCCTAACGTCGATGCTGTTTCCATGGATTATTATGTAACGCTCGATGCTGATGGCTGTGTCGAATCAAGTGAAAAAAGGTTTCGTCTCGTAAAACGTGCACGTAATTTTCAGTGGCGGGGTGCCGTCCATGAGTATTTAGATGTAACAGGCCAGCTCTATCATAGCGATATAGCCGTTACACATTTGCCAAGAAAAAGTGATATTCATCGCAATATTACTATTTATGAGCGTTTAAAGAAAGAAGGGCACCCATTTTCAGCTAGAGAAACATTTCATTACGCAAATGAGCTCAAAATTCATCAGCGATTTTTAGAAGCTATCAATCACTATCATATTTTCCTAGATTCCACAAAAGGCTCGACTGATGATAATATTCAAGGTTGCTTAAATTTAGCAGATTGCTACCAACAGCTACACGATTCAAAACAAGCAACACAAGCTATTTTACAATCATTATTATATGATCGACCAAGACCAGAAACATGCTGTCGAATCGGTCATTTTTTTATGGAGCAATTGAAAAATAAGGAGGCCATTTACTGGTATTCACAAGCATTACAGCAGCCTATAGATCAGACAATGGCTATTCACAAGCATGCTTATTCCACATGGCTTCCGCATTTACAGTTAAGTTTGTTATACAATCGCTTGCGTCTCTATGAAAATGCATATCAGCATAATGAGGCAGCACGTAAATATAAGCCGAAAGATCAGCGCATACTAGACAACCGAAAATACTTGTTAAGTCAGTTAAAGAAGTAAGGCCGTCAAGGAAAGGGAACATCAATAAAGTTTATATATATACCGTAACCAATTAACACCGATACAAAAACAACAATCGTCATAAAAATCACATTCCGAGGTCTGAAAGTTCGAGCATCCATTCATTCATCCCCTTTCAATTTAACGAATATTCTGTCAACCTAACATATGTGTTATAGAAGCTTGAGTATGAGTTCAATGTAAACATTTTTTATTTAGGTCTATAAAAAAGTAGGTGATGAAAAACAATTCGTTTTTCATCACCTACTTTTAATAGAATTAGGGCCATCGCAACCAGTCAAACTTCGGGTAACGGTTGTTGTCTTATTGGTTTGACTGGTAAGATACTATATGTTTTTTGTTCATCGACAGTTGTCATTACATTATTTATAGGCCGTTTTATACCAATCAACCGTTTGCCGAATCGCTTCATCTTGAGGGGTAATTGAAATTGGGAATTTCCCCTTGAATTTTTTTGAATCTACAACAAAATCGTATAAGTGCTGGTACATTAATTCTTTAATCTCTTTCATATCGGAATTAAATAATCCTGCAATATTAACAATAAACTTCCCAGCAACTCTATACTTAGCTGTTGTACCAAGCTCATCTGCAACTTTTTGTACAATTGTGCGTGTAGTATTAGGTTCGTTCGTAGGGATATGCCAAATTTCGCCTAATGCCTCTTCATGCTCTCCAAGCATTATAAGTCCTTTAGCAAAATCACGTATAAAAATATAGGAGTGTTTCGTATCAGGATTCCCCAGAAGATCTGCTGGCTTTCCTTCCATTAAATTTTTAATTACTTGTTCCCCTAATGCTGAAGTTTTGACACGTGGTCCATAAAAATCCGTACCTCGCCCAATCGTTGCTTGAACCTTACCAGATTTATGCGCATTCATTAATTTTGTTGCTACTTCAGCCCGCACTTTTGTTTTCATACCAACTGTATTATAAGAAGCATTTTCGTTAAGTGGTTTGTCATGAGGACCGTATGCATAGAGATTATCTGCGTAAACTATTTTAATCTGTTGAATTGCCGCTACTTCGATAATATTATCCATCATTATTGGAAATAACTCTGCCCAAGATGAATAGGGAAGTCCTAGGCAATGATAAAGGACTGAAATTTTATGAGAATTACAAATATCCATTACACTTTCTAGTTTCGTAGCATCTCCTTTTATGACCTTTACAGACGGAGGAACATCCGCTTTTCCACTCGTATTCACTAAAAGTACATTTTTACCTTCTTGAATAAGCTGATCCATAATCGCTAGTCCCAGTGGACCTGTTCCAAAAATTGCATGATATTCATTTTTCATTTAGAAGTACCCCCAAAAAAAATAGTTTGTTATTTAATCAAAAATAAAACGATGTATCTTTCTCATTTGTAAAGTTCAATTACTTTTTGTTACAACTCTAATTGACTGACAATTCTTTAAAAGAATAATAACTATTTCTTTCTCTAATAGCCTAATTTCTTTGTAAAAACCCCAATCATCATTGTGTGAATTACATTTATAATTTTCAAACTTACATTTTAGACTGCAAGTTACCATTACTTGAAATTTCAATTTTTGTCTAATATCCAACAAAAATTGATTTTACAATTTCAAAAGATAAAAAGGATAATGATTGCGAAAGTAAAGTATAAATGTAATTTGTTGAAACGATAGATAATCAACTAGTTCCTATTCTTTACATTTCAAATTTTTTTATTATGCAGACAAAAATGATTTTACAATTTTCAAAAGATAAATGGATAATGATTATAAATGTAAAATATTTCAATAATAGGTATCGGTTGAGAATTTTTACTACTGATATTTTAAAATACAACTTATTATTTTTCAATATATTTCCACTTAAAGACAAGAATATACCTATGAAATTACAAGTTAATGAAAAAATTACGATTTGTTCACAATATACCTTTTGGCAATAATGTAAAATAATGTTACGCCGTTCTGTATTTTGTTGGCGTTCTTCTATAAACAGTCAAAGGGTAGATAGGCATGAATCAAAAAAATGAGCCAATTGCTATTATTGGAATGGGGTGTAAATTCCCTGGTAATGGTAATAATCTAGATCGATTTTGGGAAAATATTTTAGAGGGGAAGGATTCTATAACGGAGATACCAAAAGATAGGTGGAACATTAATCGTTATTATGATTCTAATAGTAAAAAAAGAGGCAAAACTAGAGCTAAATGGGGAGGGTTTCTCGATAAAATTGCAGAGTTTGATGCAGAATTTTTTGGAATATCGCCAAGATAAGCCAGCTTATTATACCCGCAACAACGTTTGTTATTAGAAGTGATACATGAAGCATTTGAAGATGCCGGATTACCAACTGAAAGTTTAGCGGGGAAGAACGTAAAAGCTTTGAATTAATGAGGATGGAAGGGGATCATTTCTTTATTCATCAGTATGAACAACTGATTGTGCAACAAATAGCAGAGAAACTAGAATTATCTTCGGTATAACATTATGAGTACCCATTTATATCTAGTAAAAGTCTTGGATTCGATAGATGAACATCTAATCAATAGAGCGATTAGTTTTCTTCCCCCTGATATAAGAAAGAAAATAAAGTCATTTTATCATATAGAAGATAGTATTAGAAGTTTACTAGGGTATATGATGCTGAAAAAGGTTCTCCCTCAATTTGATCAGTATACCAATTCTATAAGCTTTACAAAGTACGGAAAGCCGTTTATCCAAAATCAAGACCTTTTTCATTTTAATATTTCTCATTCAAAGCGTTGGGTTGTATTAGCAGTTTCTGAGGATGAAATTGGTGTAGATATTGAATATATAAAGCCTGTCTGTTTTGACACAATGAAAGGTGCCCTTACAGAGGAAGAATATACAAAGTTACAATCCCTTCCTAATTATGAAGCGGTAAAATACTTTTATAAGATTTGGACAGTAAAGGAAAGCTTTTTAAAAATGATTGGTATAGGACTGAGCTTATCACCAAATCATCTACAGACAAATGTTTATGTTGAAGAACCTACAATATTATTAGATGGAAAACAGCAAAATGTAGTGATACAAACTTTTCAAATCGAAAGCAATTATCAAATATCTGTATGCGGAAAAGGGATGAATCATATACAAAAAATGGAGATGTTTCATGCTGAAAAGCTACTAAGGGGATTTGATTAAAGAAAAGGGTCAAACGAAATAAAAGCTAAATAGGCATATCTACCAACGGTTGAAGTTCGTCGGTGTTGATACTAGGTCAGGTGAATTTATATAAAACATTTACTAATACTTTTTAGCCTAGGTTCTTAAAACGGGAAGGTGGTCTGTATTCTTGACAGAATCCAGTAAAATAAAAATGTTTTTTAAATGGAGCATGTTTGTATTAGGGTTTAGTATCGTTATATATGCCATTATTCAATATGGGATTATCGGTTTGGTTGACTCTGGATTTTATTATGTGAAAGTGTATTATTATCAAGAAAAGCTTTCGAGTATATGGGATATTATGATACTTATCCATATTATCGGTTCTTCAATTTCGTTACTTATTGGTCCCTTTTTATTTGTTAAAAAGATACGCAGAGATAAGTTGGCTGTCCACAGAATCATGGGATATGCATATGTGGGAGGAATTCTAATTGGAGGAATAACAGGTTTTTATACTGCCTTTTATTCAACTGGAGGGGTTGTTTCCCATATTGGTTTTATTCTTCTTTCAATTTTATGGATTTATTCAGGCCTGATGGTGACTAACTACGCTATAAAAGGTGAGAATTACTTTCATCGAGCGTGGGCGATTAGAAGTTATAGTTTAACATTTGTTGCTGTCACATTACGTTTATGGCTTGGGTTCTTTGCTCTTATATTTGGTGGTGAAGCATATGTATCATATTATGTAGTGATCGCTTGGCTATGTTGGGTGCCAAACTTAATTATAGCTTGGATTTATACTGCTCCTATTATCAAAAAGGGAATGTGGAATAGAGAAAAAAATCGGCTTTAGAAGCATCTTTTTTATAAGTATGTTTTTGTAGAGAACGGTAAAAGTTATGGACTGGACGGTTTATCTTATTCAGTCCATTCTTTTTTACAAAATTATAGCTATATCAAATTTTTACTCCTTTTAAACAACTGCTGTCTAGTGCTTTCATTGCAACACATTAGAGTTTAGATATTTTTAAGCACATCATTCCTCAATCTTTTTCACAAAAAACCATAAACCATAAAAAAGTTGCAGCTCTAATACTAGCTGTAAGCTTATGGAGGTTTTATAGATAGTTCAAAACAATTTCTACATTTTAATTTGTGGTATATTAGACATTACATAGTTAGTAAAGGAGTACGAATATATGGTTAAAAGTGTTGTTATCGCTGAAAAACCTTCAGTTGCACGTGATATAGCAAATGTTTTGAAATGTAATAAAAAGGGGAACGGATTTTTAGAAGGTGACAAATATATAGTTACTTGGGCATTAGGACATCTAGTAACATTAGCCGATCCAGAAGCCTATGATAATAAATATAAAACATGGAATTTAGAAGACCTTCCAATGTTGCCAGAGAGAATGAAGCTAGTCGTTATGAAGCAGACGGGTAAGCAATATAATGCGGTCAAATCACAGTTAACTCGTAATGATGTCAATGAAATCATTGTGGCTACTGATGCTGGACGTGAAGGTGAATTAGTTGCTCGATGGATTATAGATAAAGCGAATGTAAAAAAGCCAATTAAACGTTTATGGATTTCATCTGTTACAGATAAAGCAATCAAAGAAGGATTTGCTAATTTAAAACCGGGTAAAAACTACGAAAATTTATATGCTGCTGCTGTTGCTCGTTCTGAAGCGGATTGGTATATCGGATTAAACGCGACACGAGCTTTAACGACAAGATTTAATGCACAGCTGAACTGTGGTCGTGTTCAAACCCCAACTGTTGCGATGATTGCTGCACGCGAAGATGAAATTAAAAACTTTAAACCACAAACGTATTACGGTATTGAAGCACAAACAGATTCGTTAAAACTTACATGGCAAGACGCAAATGGTAATTCACGTAGCTTTAATAAAGAAAAAGTCGACGTTATTGTCAAAGCATTAGGCAATCAAGATGCAAAGATTGCCTCAATTGATCGCAAGCCTAAAAAATCATTTGCCCCAGGTCTTTATGATTTAACAGAATTACAGCGAGATGCCAATAAATTATTTGGCTATTCGGCAAAAGAAACATTAAATATTATGCAAAAGCTATATGAATCTCATAAAGTGCTGACGTACCCTCGTACAGATTCTCGCTACTTATCATCTGATATTGTCGGCACATTACCTGAGCGTCTAAAAGCATGTGGCATCGGTGAATATCGTACATTCGCGAATAAAATTTTAACAAAGCCGATTAAAGCGAATAAATCATTTGTAGATGACAGTAAAGTGTCCGATCACCATGCCATTATTCCAACTGAGGGCTATGTGAACTTTTCTGCATTCAATGATAAAGAGCGTAAAATTTATGATTTAGTAGTAAAACGATTTTTAGCTGTATTATTCCCAGCACAGGAATATGAGCAATTAACCGTACAAGCTCAAATCGGACATGAGAAATTTATTGCCAAAGGGAAAACAGTCACTATTGCTGGTTGGAAAGAAGTTTATCAAAATCGTTTTGATGATGAGGAATCAACGGATGATGTAAAAGAGCAACTACTTCCTCGTTTAGAACAAGGACAAATGTTAAAAACAAAGCTAATTGCCCAAACATCTGGCCAAACAAAACCACCAGCACGTTTTACAGAGGCAACATTACTATCAGCTATGGAAAATCCTACGAAGTATATGGAAACGAACGATAAGAAGCTTGTAGATACGTTGAAATCAACTGGTGGATTAGGGACAGTTGCAACACGTGCAGATATTATTGAAAAACTGTTTAATTCATTCTTAATAGAAAAACGAGGCGGCAAAGAAATTTACATTACATCCAAAGGTCGTCAATTACTTGATTTAGTGCCTGAAGAATTACGTTCCCCTGCAACAACGGCTGAGTGGGAGCAAAAGCTTGAGCTCATTTCAAAAGGTAAGTTGAAAAAAGACGTGTTCATCAATGAAATGAAAAAGCATACGCAAGAAATAGTCGCTGAAATTAAAGGGAGCGATAAAAAATACAAGCATGACAATATTTCAACAAAGTCCTGTCCTGATTGTGGCAAGCCAATGCTTGAAGTCAACGGTAAAAAAGGCAAAATGCTTGTCTGCCAAGATCGTGAATGTGGTCATCGTAAAAACGTATCACGTGTCACAAATGCACGATGCCCGCAATGTAAGAAAAAGCTAGAGCTTCGTGGTGAAGGCGATGGCCAAATCTTCGTATGTAAATGTGGATATCGTGAAAAACTATCTGCATTTGAAGCCCGTCGTAAAAAAGAAGGCGGTGGCAAAGTAGATAAGCGCAGTGTGCAGAAGTACATGAAGCAGCAGGAAAAAGAAGTTGAACCGATTAATAATGCGTTCGCGAATTTATTAAAAGGGATGAAGTTTGATTAGACGTATAAGACCATATAGGTAAGAGGTTGAGACAAAGCCTCAATAAATAACAAGCAGCCCAGAACGTTTTACGGACAGTAAAATTTTCTGGGCTTTGTATTTATTTAAGTAAAAAGAAAGGGCATGGTTGAGTCCCAGCTTCTCTTTGATGTTTAGCTAGCAATAAAAAAATAAATTTACTTGAGATGAAGAGACGTAACTATTATATAGGAAGTTTTTTAATGAAATGAAAAAGTTATAATTTTTTTTAGAAAAAGTGTTGACCTTTTCGAATTAAGAGAGTAATATTATACGAGTCGCTAAGATAACTTCTGAAAAACAACGACTACATTTAAAAAATTAGTTGTTGACATCGAGTTTGTGACATGATATTATATAGGAGTTGTTGCTGAGAAAACAGTAACGAAATGAACCTTGAAAACTGAACAAGCAAAACGTAATCAATAAAGTTTTTAGTAACTAACCTTGAGTTGGTGAACGAAACAAAATTTTGGACATCA
>NZ_JBHZDH010000062.1:0-28640 GCF_042755925.1 Lysinibacillus sp. NPDC059133
TTCGTCCTGAGCCAGGATCAAACTCTCCATAAAAGAAATTTGATTAGCTCAAATTGTTTTGCTGGCATCATGTTTGATGTCCAAAATTTTGTTTCATTCACTAACTCAAGGTTAGTTACTAAAAACTTTATTGATTACGTTTTGCTTGTTCAGTTTTCAAGGTTCATTTTGTTACTTTTTTTCAGCAACAACTCTTATATAATATCATGTCGTAAACTCAATGTCAACAACTATTTTAAAACTTAAAATCTATTTGTTTTCCAACGGTTATCTTAACGACTCTTATTACTATACCACAATATTTTTTCTTTGCAAGTATTTTATAAGAAATAGATTAAGGCAGTTACTCCTAGTACACCCGGAATACCCAATATTGCAATCGTGAACACTGAAAATAGATTAATTGGTACATTATAGCCAACATACCCTATGCCTAAGTGAATAATAAATAATAGTAGAAAGGCAAAAGCAAATCTGAACCAAAATACAGACATTCCTTCTAAAATTTTACCCATCTTGGCATGTCTTATTATTATATAAAGAAAAAGAAGCACTACAGGCACACAAATACTCATAATTACTAACCACGACACATGGTTTCCCCCTTAAATATAATTATGAAAGTTTATGTTTCCTATATTGCTTCTATGAATACCAATTATTCCTCGGCATAATTGTAGCTGTCGCGCAGATAAACAATGCGTCCGGATTCGGCTTTGTGTATAGGCCTGCTGCGCGAAAGCAAAGCGTCAGCGGCAACAACACGAGGGCCTACACGATGTCGGCCATTTCGGTAATGCCAGGACGTGGCGTTTTTACCGATGCAGGTCAGTTAGCCGTTATCGCAAGGATGCGATGGATTTAGGTTAACATCCTATATTAACTTATTTCAGCGGATGTTTGGACACCCGCTGAAATAAGTTGAAAACTATTATTTAATCAATACTCTCCGAATTCTAGCTTCCTTAAACAAATAAAAATGTATACTCTCCGCCACTTTTCGTTGAGCAATTGCTTCTAAATCATAGTCATCTAGGAACTCTTCAATTATCTTTGCTTGCTGTAAATCCTCTTTTGTTTCTTTTATAAGACTCACAAGCTTGTCATCGAATTCTTTTTTTAATTTTCCCTTACTGCGGAAGAACATATTAATCCCTCACTCACAATTCTCGGCGACCTTCCATTGCCTTCGATAACGTTACTTCATCTGCATATTCTAAATCTCCACCTACTGGTAGTCCATGAGCAATCCGTGTTGTTCGAATACCAGATGGCTTCACTAGACGAGAAATATACATAGCTGTTGCCTCGCCTTCAATAGTTGAATTCGTGGCTAAAATAAGTTCCTGAACAGTCTCATCTTGCAAACGAACTAGCAGGGAAGCGACATTAATATCCTCTGGACCAACACCATCCATAGGTGAAATAGCTCCCTGTAATACATGATACATACCATTGAAATCACGCATTTTTTCCATTGCAATCACATCTTTTGTATCTTGAACAACACAAATAATAGAATGATTTCGTTGTTTGTCCGTACAAATATGGCATGGATCTACATCAGTTATATTGCCACATACGGAGCAGTAGCTTAAATTTCGTTTAGCATCAATTAATGCCTTTGAAAAGGACAAAACGTCATCCTCTTTCATTGTTAGTACAAAAAACGCCAGACGAGCCGCGGTCTTCGGCCCGATACCTGGCAATTTCATAAAACTATCAATCAGTTTCGATATAGGTTCTGGGTAGTACATTTTTTTACCTCCTAGAATGGAAGGTTCATGCCCTGAGTGAATTTACCCATTGTTGCATTTGTTTTTTCATCTACTTTTTTCAATGCTTCATTTGTAGCAATAACGATTAAATCTTGTAGCATTTCGATATCGTCTGGATCTACTACTGATGGATCAAGATTTACTTCTACGACTTCACGTTGACCAGTTACAGATACTTTCACCATACCGCCACCAGCTGCGCCTTCAAATCGCTCTGCGTTTAAAGCCTCTTGAGCCTCCATCATTTCTTTTTGCATTTTTTGCATTTTTTTCATCATACCTTGCATATTTCCCATTCCACGCATAAACATATTCCTCCTAAATGATTAGTCTTCAACAATTTCAATAAAATCTTTACCGAACAGCTTTTCTGCTTCCGTCACAAGTGGATCTTGTGAAGCAAGCGGTTGAGCATCGTCGATAAACGGCCCTTCTGGCATTTCTGCCGGTGGTGGTTCTGTTAATTCCATTTCATGATCGGTTTCATTCTGAGATTTATTCTCCTGCTGTAAGCCATGATCACGAATAAACTCTTCACGTAATTTTAACCAAGTCTCTTCAGGCGTACAAAGCATTTCATACATAGTACCAGTTTGCCCTGCAATTAATTGTGTGAAATGAGCTTTTAGGGATTGATTCTCAGCAACCATTTGACAATGAATATCATACTTGAATTTTAACACAAAAGCACTTGATGATGCCGCAACAGGTTCTGCCTCTGCTAAAAGAGCTGACTGAGATTTTTGCAGTTGGCTTAATGCCTGTGCCCAAACCGATTTGATACGTTGCACATCTTGCTTTGTAGCATCTTTTAGTATCTCTTGAATACGGCCTGTTGGTGCTTTATAGCCATTTGGACTTTTTGCTCGCGGACGTTGTTCTTTTGGTGATTGCGCCGTTTGCACAGGAGCACCAGCTTGTAATTGGGCTGATAGTTGTTGCACCATCTGCTCAAGTGCCACGATTTTTTGAGCGAGCTCAGGGCTCATAGCTACCTCACCTGAAGTGGCAGTCTGACCTACTGCCCCTCCCGAAAACTGCACCATTTTAAGTAACGCTGTTTCTAAGTAAATTTTTGTATGGTGGGAGAACCGCATTTCTTGCTGTGTTTTCGCTAAAATATCAATGTAGCCATAGAGCAAATCCGGTGCAAAATCATGCGCTAATGTAAATACTCGCTCCTCTGGTGATACTAGCTCTAATAATTCAGCCAAATCTTCACTTGTTTGCAGTAGTAATAAATCCCGGAAAAATGTAATCAAGTCCTCTGAAAGTCGAAGAGGATCTTTCCCATCCGCAATAAGCTGTTCTAATAACGCAAGCATTTGTGCGACATCTTTACCTTTAAGAGCTTCTGCTAATTCATAGAAAATCTCCTGACTAATAGAACCTGTCACAAGTAATGTATCCTCAAGCTTCAACTTTTCTCCACTGAAGGATACAACCTGATCCAATAAGCTTAAAGCATCACGCATACCACCAGCTGCTGATTGTGCAATTACCTTTAAACCTTGTTCCTCAAATGGTAACTGAATATCCTCTAATACCACTTTCATGCGCTCAATAATATCATTAGTTGAAAGACGTTTGAAATCAAAGCGCTGACATCGCGAAATAATCGTTGCAGGCAATTTATGAGGCTCTGTCGTTGCTAAAATAAATACAGCATGAGCAGGTGGTTCTTCTAATGTCTTTAAAAGGGCATTGAAAGCGCTTGTAGAAAGCATATGCACTTCATCAATGATATACACTTTATATCTGCTACTCGCAGGAGCAAATCGAACTTTCTCAATGATATCTCGTATTTCTTCAACGCGTGAATTAGACGCCGCGTCAAATTCAATAACATCTGGGTGAGAACCTTCTGTAATGCTTAAACAAGTAGCACATTCATTACAAGGCTCTTTTGATGGTGCATGCTCACAGTTTAAAGCCTTTGCAAAAATTTTAGCCGTACTTGTTTTCCCAGTACCACGTGGGCCTGAAAATAAATAAGCATGCGTTGTTTTATTCGCTAGGAGAGCATTTTGTAGCGTTCTTTTGACATGTGCTTGACCTGACATTTCTCGGAATGATTGCGGTCGATACACACGATAAAATGCTTGATACGTCAATGGTTTCCTCTCCTCTTCTTCATTATATAGAATAGTTCTATTATAGCATTTGCTTCATTATTTATAAAATAGTGTCGTCGTTTTTTAAAAAATCAGGACGATTGTTTTTCGCTTTTCAATAGAAATATAATAATTCCAGCTCACTTATAAGGGAGGCTAAAGTAAATCTTCCTACCTCTCTTTTATGTGCTATCTTATCCGTTGCTTTGGTACAATTTGTAGATCCCTCAAACGTTCCGGCAACTGCCCCTCCGTCTAAAAAACCTAACAAATAGTATAAAATCAAAATAAAAAAACAACTTGTAAACATAATAAAAAAACGCATCCGCCTTTTGTAGACGGATGCGTTTGAATTGGCAATTTAATGCCGTGCACCTTTCTTCGACAGCCGCACATAAGCGTTACTCTTGTCGTTAGCTCAGATTAGGCAACCCCGCGGCACATGAATAAGACCACTTAATGCTGCTTCCTTCCGGACCTGACATGGTTCATGGGTATCCATTGCGCAGGACCCAATCGTCAACACTACGTGCAAAAGGCAGACCAAACAATACGGACAGCCTCGAAAAAGGAATTCAGTCTCGCTAGAGCGGATTGCGAGTTACAGGACACCGCTACCTTCCCACCTAGCACGGCAATAACTAGTATACTAACTGTTTTCATAAATTGCAACTTAATACACATAATATTTGTGTGGAATATTCTATCTGCACTGTAAAAAAGAAATTATAAAAAACCTGTTGACGAGTATTTCAAAATATGATAAATTTATTTTTGTCGATGAGACAATGCAACAAAACAACATGGAGGTATACCCAAGTCTGGCTGAAGGGATCGGTCTTGAAAACCGACAGGCGGGTAACACCGCGCGGGGGTTCGAATCCCTCTACCTCCTCCAGTTTTAAAATTCCGACTACAAATGTAGCCGTTTTTTTTTGCCCAAAAATTATATGTAACACTTACTAGATGCCACTTCCACTTAGGTTGTGGTATTTTTTTTATTGTAAAGTATGATTTTATAAACGGGAATAATCTATAGTATTATTTTATCTAAACAAATGCGCTTTCGTTTCGAAGTCACGTTCCGCCCCACCGTAACATCAAAAGTAGTGGTACAATTACTTTTATTTCAAAGACGTAACGAGTTCTTTAGCATATCTTTTCTTTGCTATATTGCTCCGTTAAAATTGATTAGGGAGGATCTTTTTATGCACTCGAAATTTTATTTATCTCGTGCTTCCCTCACTTGGATTTTCATAATTGCTCTATTAACTGCTATCGGTAGTGAGATTAAAATAATGCCTTTCGCTAATACACCTTTTCGTTTCGGATTAGGCAGTATCATTTTCTTTTTATGCACTCTACTTAGACCCACTTCTATCATTTTAGCTGGATTTACTACGAGCATCGTGACAACCATTTTTCGAGTTATCATTAATTACTCTTTACATGATGTTCCAGTAGTCGATAGTTTACTAATACATTTACCTGCAGCTGCATTTTATATTTCGTTTGCAATATGCCTACAAATTTTAAGTATTCATCAATATAGAGAAAAACCACTAATGCTTGGATTACTAGTTGCTTTTAGTGAAGTATTTAGTAATTTAGTGGAACAACTATTTCGTTTTTTTATAAATGCTAATACTTTTTTATTACTCCATGATTTGCTTATATTATTAGCAGTAGCTTTATTACGTAGTTTCTTTGTAGTTGGTATTTATAGTTCCATTTTAATTGCTGAGCAAAAAAAACGTGTTCAAGAAATGCTTACGATTGGTTCAGATTTATATGTTGAGACACTTTATTTAAAAAAATCTATGAACCACATAGAAGCAATTACAGTTAGTGGGTTTGAATTATATCGACAATTAAAATCGTTAGGCTATCGCGCAGAAAGTTTACAGGCACTCCATATTGCCCAGGAAATTCATGAAGTAAAGAAGGATTCTCAACGCATTTATGCAGGTATTTCTAAAATTGTTGGTGATAAGAGCTTTGGCTCCCTTAGATTGTCGGAGCTATTACATTATATTGAAGACGGTAACAGTAAGTATGCTAATTTTCTTGGGAAAGAAATAGAGTTTACAATAAATATTAACATCGATTTTCAAACGAATGAACATATTGCATTGCTTGCACTTTTGAATAATTTAACAGCTAATGCTATTGAAGCAATTGAGGGTCAGGGTGTCATTTCTATTGCCATTCAGCAGCAACAGGATGATACTGTAATAACAGTATGTGATAATGGGAAGGGAATTCCACAAAGTAATCTCTCTATTATTTTTGAACCTGGATACACCACAAAATACAATGTAGACGGTGTCGCAGCTACAGGTATTGGGCTTTCACACGTTGTTGAATTAGTAAATAAATTAAATGGCTCAATATCCGTTGAATCAAACAATCAAAACACGATGTTTAAAATTAAAGTTCCTACGCAAACTATTCAAACGGGAGAGACTTAAATGAGGTATTTTATTGTAGATGATGATCGAGCAAGTCGGGTCATGTTAAAGCAAATTATTGAAGATGGTGGTTTAGGTACAGTAATTGGTGAAGCACGTAATGGCGAAGATGCCATTCCACAAATTTTAATGACTCAGCCAGAGTTTGTACTGATCGATTTGCTTATGCCTAAGCTTGATGGAATAGCAACAGTCGAACAACTTATTCAAAATCGTTTTGAGGGGCAATTTGTCATGATTTCTCAGGTCGTGAATAAGGAAATGGTTGGTGAGGCATATGAGCAAGGTATAGATTTCTTTATTCATAAGCCTATAAACCGTATTGAAGTCGAGAATGTTTTACGTAAAACAACTGAACAATTTCGCTTAAAAAATTCATTGCTTATTATTCGCCAGTCACTTACAAATATTGATCTAAGTGAACAAATAAATCATAAAGCAACGTCACGTGATCATATTCAATCTATCTTAAATGATATGGGTATCGTTGGTGAAATCGGAAGCGAAGATATTATAGCTATTATCGAAACATTGCTTGCTCATCAGCACAAAATTGCACCGCTTCCTCCATTAAAGGAGCTTTATGAGGAAATTGCAGTTGTCACAAAGGCTACACCCGATGAAATTTTGAAGGAAAGTAAAGCCATTGAACAGCGTGTGCGCCGTACTATATTAGCAGCGATGATAAATCTCGCCAATTTAGGTGTCGTAGATTATACAAACTCCGAATTTGAATATTATGCACCTCGATACTTTGACTTTAAAGAAATTCGTCTGCTTATGACTCAGATAGAAGATCACAAAAATCGCAAAGCAAAAGTTAATATTAAGAAGTTTATTCAGGTGTTATATTCAGACATTTTAACAAAAGTAAATTAATTTTCTCGGATTTTGTCGGATTTCATAAGTCCTCCGTATTATTAAAGTAAGGCAAGTCCTAAAAATTTTAATATTAGGAGGTACTAAGGTTTTGAAGAAGAAATTTAGAATCAGTTTAGCCACTCAAATTTTAGTCGGTTTGATTTTAGGGATTATTGTTGGCGGAATCTTTTACGGAAGTCCAAAAATCGAAACATATTTACAACCTCTAGGTGATATTTTCCTTCATCTAATTAAAATGATCGTTGTACCGATTATTATTTCCACTTTAATCGTTGGTGTTGCTGGCACTGGAGATATGAAACAACTTGGACGATTAGGCGGGAAATCGCTTATTTACTTCGAAGTTATTACAACAGTAGCAATTGTAATTGGTTTACTTTCCGCAAACTTATTCCAACCAGGCGCGGGCATAAACATGAACGAGCTCTCTAAAGGAGATATTTCGAAATACGTTGCAACTACAGAAGAAGTACAGCATGAAGGACCATTTGATATTATTGTAGGTATAGTACCGACAAATATCATTCAGGCAATGTCTGAAGGTGATATGCTTGCTATTATTTTCTTCTCAGTTATTTTTGGTTTAGGGGTTGCTGCCATTGGCGAACGAGGTAAACCAGTATTAAACTTCTTCCAAGGGGTAGCAGATACCATGTTCTGGGTAACTAACCTCGTAATGAAATTCGCTCCAATTGGGGTATTTGGTTTAATTGGTGTAACCGTTTCCAAATATGGATTCGCTTCACTAATACCACTTGGCAAACTCGCTATACTTGTTTATGCAACAATGCTATTCTTTATCTTTGTCGTTCTTGGTCTTGTGGCCAAATTTGCAGGTATCAGTATCTTCTTCTTAATCAAGGTACTAAAAGATGAGCTGATTTTAGCGTTCTCAACAGCAAGTTCTGAAGCTGTATTACCGCGAGTTATGATGAAAATGGAGAAACTAGGTGCTCCAAAGGATATCGTATCCTTTGTTATTCCAACCGGTTACTCCTTTAACTTAGATGGTTCTACACTGTACCAAGCTATTGCTGCATTATTTATTGCTCAAATGTACGGTATTCACCTAAGCATTGGTGAACAAATTACGTTAATGCTTGTATTAATGGTTACATCTAAAGGGATTGCAGGTGTTCCAGGAGTATCCTTCGTTGTGCTTCTAGCAACTTTAGGTACTGTCGGCATTCCAATTGAAGGTTTAGCATTCATCGCAGGTATCGATCGTATTCTTGATATGGGACGTACAGTCGTTAACGTAATTGGTAACTCACTTGCGTCATTAGTAATGGCGAAATGGGAAGGCCGTTTCGATGCAGAGAAAATGAAAAATTACTTTAAAGAAAATGAAAATTTAGCATAAAAATTTAAAAAAATCCTCACGATGTATGGATGGCATCGTGAGGATTTTTTTATTCCTCGGCATAATTGCGTCCGAAGGCTTTTGGCCAACAAATGTTTTTTTGCGCGAAAGCGTAGCGTCAGCAAAGAGTTTTTTCTATGCGAAAGCGTAGTGTTAACGTAGCGACAGCAACAGCACGATGTTGGTCACTCAGTCGTGTGTTGTTGTTGTTGTTGCTGTCGCTTCGCTTTCGCACAGTTAAAACCTTGTTGCTGTCGCTTCGCTTTCGCACAGTTAAAACCTTGTTGCTGTCGCTTCGCTTTCGCATAGTTAAAACCGTGTTGCTGTCGCTTCGCTTTCGCATAGTTAAAACCGTGTTGCTGTCGCTACAAATAACATTAGCTGAAAGAAGCTAAAACTTTATCTAAATAAGCAATAATTGATTCTTTCCCACTTACGTGTGCTTCTTGTGCACGTATTTCATCCTTTTGGATTTTGGCCTCAGCAGCTGCAACCATACGCTCTGCATCATTCTGAGGCACGACAACAACACCATCCATATCCCCAATAATATAATCGCCAGGATGAACAGTAACGCCCCCAATAGCAATAGGAACATTTACTTCCCCACCTCCATTTTTATGGCCAGCTGCTACCGTTGTGCCAAGTGAAAATACAGGGAAATCTAGCTCACGAATAGCTGCAATATCACGAATAACACCATCAACGACAACGCCCTGTATACCAATACCCTTCGCTAATGAAAGAACAAAATCACCAGCAACTGCACGATTGGTACTCCCTTTAGCATCAATTACTAAAATATCTCCTTCTCTAGCAGCACGAATGGCTTCCAATACTGCACCATTTTCACCATCTGGTAAACGTACTGTTACCGCACGACCAGCAATTTTATAATGATCCGCTAACGGTTTAATATCACTCCGTAAATTCGTATGTCCCCCTGTCGCATCTGAAACTGCAGTCGTTGGCAAATGCTTAAAACTTACTTCCACTTTTGTCATCAATAACACCCCTATTATGATTTATGAAAACTTACTCAATTATTGTAAATAAAATGTATCTACTATTTCAATATATTTCAGAAAATTACGAAATATTAATTCGGATTATATTACCGAGCGGGGTAATTTTTTTGTGGCAATTTGGGCAATTAGAACGCATCATTTATTAAAAAACATGCGCAAAAGTTACCCCTGTTCTTTTAATAAATGTAATACTTCCTCCGATGTAGTAGCTACACGAATAAGTGGTTTTTGTTCTGTTCGTATAAAACCTTCCTCAAGCATTTTCTGAAAGTGTTGTAAAAGCGCATCATAAAAGCTATTTACATTGTATAAAATTACGGGCTTTTCATGTAGTCCAATTTGCGCCCACGTAAACACTTCAAAATATTCATCCATTGTCCCACCACCACCGGGTAAAGCTATAAAAGCATCTGCTAACTCTACCATTTTGGCTTTACGTACATGCATAGACTCCACAAAATGAATCTCTGTTAACGAGGCATGTGCTAATTCCCGCTTCTGCAAATGAGTTGGCATCACACCAACAACTTCTCCGCCAGCTTCTAATACTGCGTCTGCTACTTTTCCCATCAGTCCTGTTTTCGAACCACCATAAACGACACCATGACCATTTTGAGCTAATACAGTCCCTAACTCGGCTGCCTTCTCTGCATAAATTGGATTTATGCCTAAGCCAGAACCGCAATACACCGCTATTCTTATAACAATCCCTCCTACTCAAAAGACGTGACACAATAGGCTATATATTGTCTCACGTCTTTTGATGATTTATTTTCTTCAATTACTTGTTTCTGCGGCCAGAACGCAAAGTTTTCCTTACTATACGTTAAACTTTAAGCATAGTCTATTTCTTATTTACGTAAATGACTTGTTTGTTTTAGCATATGACTGATGCGGCTCACAATTGATTCAATTGCTTCAGGATTTTTTAATAAATCATAATCATTGATATCTAAACGTAGAACCGGGCATGAATTAAAATTATTGATCCAGTTCTCATAGCGTTCATGCATTTCAATCCAATAATCATTCGGTGTTTGTTGCTCCATTGAACGTCCACGCTCTTGAATACGGCCAATTACATCATCAATTGGCCCCTCTAGATAAACAAGCAAATCTGGATGCGGGAAGTACGGTGTCATCACCATCGCATCAAATAAATTTGTATACGTCTCATAATCTGTTGGGCTCATTGTACCTTTGTCATAGTGCATCTTCGCAAAAATCCCTGTATCTTCGTAGATGGAGCGATCTTGAATAAATCCGCCGCCATATTCAAAGATTCGCTTCTGCTCCTTAAAACGCTCCGCTAAAAAATACACCTGTAAATGGAAGCTCCATTTTTCAAAGTCCTCATAAAATTTATCTAAATATGGATTCGTATCCACCTTTTCAAATGACGTACGGAAATTTAGTGCCTCTGCCAACGCCTTTGTCATCGTTGATTTTCCTACACCAACCGTACCAGCGATTGTAATGACCGTTTGTGGTGGAATATCGTATTTTTCTCTCAAATTCATTGTTGCAAACTCCTTTGTTGTAACGTGTCCTTTATTGTTTGTAAAACATATGTCAAATCATTTGGATTTTTTACGAAATCAAGCTGATCACCATTAAATCGAATAATAGGAATCTCGGGATGCATCTTCTCAAAATGCTCGATAAAGGAATGATAATCTGCCACCAGTTGCTCCATGTAATCTCGTGAAATCATTTTTTCAAATTCACGACCGCGCATCGCAATACGTTTCATCAACGTATCAACACTGGCATGTAAATAAACAACTACATTAGGTACAGGCATATCTTTCGTTAATATTTTATAGATTTCCTCGTATTTCTCATACTCAGTTGATGCCAATGTACGCTTTGCAAATATTAAATTTTTAAAAATGTGGTAGTCCGCTACAACAGGTTTATCATGTGTTAAACGGAATTTTTTTATATCCGATAATTGTTTATAGCGATTACATAGGAAGAACATTTCCGTTTGGAAGCTCCATTCCTCTATGTTTTCATAAAACTTATTTAGAAAAGGGTTTTCGTCTACTATTTCTTTTAATAGATGGTAATTAAATGTCGCTGCAATCTCTTTCGATAAAGAGGTTTTACCAACACCAATCGGACCTTCTACCGTAACAAATGGAACCGTCACCAGAAGCTCCTCCTTTATGTTCTATGGATTCTATCGTTAGTTACCTCGTCCTCGAGGTTTTTTATATTCAGTGCTTTTCATTGTATCATAGTGAGAAAATGAAAAACAGAATCAAACTATTGCTCTATTAAGACAGATGATAAAAAACGACAAAAAAATAGACCCACCGAGGTGAGCCATCATTTATATAGCTATTTAATTTTTCTCTACAGTCTAAAAGTATAGGAGATTCAATTAAAATTGCTTTTAGCTTTGTATTTCGTCCATAAGACCACTGACACTAAAAGTAACGCTACATACATCCCGATAAAGCCTAAAATCGTATAGCTTGTGTACGCTACGACAACTCCTGATAATAGACTACCCGCTGAGCCACCGAGAGCAACCCAAACATCTACCGAGCCTTGTGTTTTTGCGCGGCTGTGAATCGTCGTTGAGTCAATAATAATCGCTGTACCACTAATCAAGCCAAAATTCCAACCTAAACCTAGTAATACGAGGGCAACCGTTAGCCAAAGCAAAGAATCACCTGGAGCAAATGCTGCAACTAAGCCTGCCGCTGCCAAAATAACCCCTGAAGCAATGACGACAAAAGTTCGTCCAACTTTATCGACGAGTATGCCTGTTCCAAGGGATGGTAAATACATCGCTGCGACATGCAATCCTATGACCATCCCAATAGCACTTAAACCGCTACCATGTCCCTGCATATGAATAGGAGTCATTGTCATAATAGCGACCATAATAACATGAGATAAAACTAATACAAGCGCTCCTATGAAAATTCCAATACGATTTACATGACTATTTGTCGTAGCAGACGCATCAGCCATTTTACTTTGTTGCTTATATTGCTCGGCAGCAATGGCCTTTGCAATTAATAATGGATCTGGACGAAGAAAAATAAATAGCGTAAGGCCTGCTAAAGTATATGCAACAGCGGCTAAAATAAATGGGCCTACTAATGCGGGCATATTGAGTGCTTTTGCGACTTCCCCCATAGGCGTCACTAAATTAGGCCCTGCAACTGCTCCGAACGTTGTAGCTACCATCGCTATACTTGTAGCTGTTGCACGTTGTTTTTCATTTGCTAAATCGGTTCCCGCATAACGTGCCTGTAAATTTGTAGACGTTCCCGCGCCATACACAAATAAAGCTAAAAATAACAACACGATACTGTTCATATTAGCCGCAATAATCACACCGATTGCACCAATACCGCCCGCTATAAAACCGAACGATAAACCGTAGCGTCTACCTAAGCGCTGTGAAAGCTGGCCGACAATAAATGCTGATAATGCGGAGCCAAGGGTAAATAGAGCAGAAGGTAAACCTGCAAAGCTTTCTGTTCCTAACATATCTTTTGCTAGCAATGCTCCTACAGTAATCCCTGCTGCTAGCCCTGCTCCACCAAATATTTGCGACATCAGCACGATTAAAAGAGTACGCTTATATAGCTTTTGTTGTGCGTTTGTTGAATGGACATATTGCTCCATTGTTATTGAAGATTTATTAACCATAAAACACCTCTAAACTGTTCATAATTATAATTTAACTCGCTGTAAACGCAGTGCATTTAAAACGACAGATACTGAACTAAAAGCCATCGCTGCACCTGCTACCCAAGGAGCTAGTAAACCGATTGCGGCAATTGGAATACCTAATGAATTGTAAGCAAATGCCCAGAATAAGTTTTGTTTAATGTTGCGCATTGTTTTACGACTCATGATGATAGCATCCGCAATACTGTTTAAATCGCCACGAATTAGTGTGATATCCGCTGCTTCCATAGCCACGTCTGTACCGGTACCAATCGCCATTCCAATATTCGCTGTCGCAAGTGCTGGTGCATCGTTAATGCCATCACCAACCATCGCTACTTTTTTACCTGTAGCTTGCAGTTTTTTCACTTCATCCGCTTTGCCTTCTGGAAGAACTTCAGCAATCACATGATCCACACCAACTTCTGCTCCAATTGCTTGTGCTGTACGTTCATTATCACCAGTCATCATAATAACGGTAATGCCCATTTCCTGTAGACGACTAACCGCTTCTTTTGAAGTATCTTTCACTGTATCAGCAACCGCTACTAGGCCAGCATACTGACCGTTAATCGCAGCTAACATGGCCGTTTTACCATTTTCCTCTAATTGCTCCATTGTTGGTAGGATATCATCAATATGAATACCGTATTGTTGCATCAATTTACGAGTACCGATGACAACTCCTTGACCAGATACAGTCGCTTGCACACCGTAACCTGGTATTGCTTCAAAGAATTGAACATCTCCTAGGTCAATACCGCGATCAGCAATTCCTTGGACAATTGCTTCTGCTAACGGATGCTCGGATTGCTTCTCTGCTGCACCAATTAACGATAAAAAATGCGCTTCGTCTTGGTTTGCCGCTAATACAACATCCGTTAATACAGGTTTGCCATGTGTCACTGTACCTGTTTTATCAACAACTACTGTATCGATACTTTGTGTTTGCTCTAAATGCTCTCCACCTTTAAATAAAATACCAAATTCCGCTGCACGCCCAGAACCCGCCATAATAGATGTTGGTGTTGCCAATCCGAGCGCACATGGACAAGCGATAACGAGAACTGCAATTAATACTTCAAGTGCTGGCGTAAATTCACCAGGTCGTACCCAAATAATCCAAATTAAAAACGTGACAAACGCAATGCCAACAACGATTGGTACAAAGACGCCCGAAATTTGGTCTGCTAAACGCTGGATTGGCGCTTTGGAGCCTTGTGCATCTTCTACAACTTTAATAATTTGAGCTAAGGCTGTATCGCGACCGACTTTAGTCGCTGTCATTTTAATAAAGCCATTTTTATTAATAGTAGAACCGAATAATAAATCACCTTGCTTTTTATCAACAGGTAAACTTTCCCCTGTTAACATCGATTCATCTACAGCTGTCGTTCCTTCTAATACCTCACCATCAACAGGAATTTTTTCACCAGGTTTCACTAAAATAATGTCACCAATGACTACTTCTTCTAATGGCACTTCTTTCTCTACATCATCACGAACCACGATGGCCGTTTTTGCCTGAAGGCCCATTAATTTTTTGATTGCTTCAGATGAGCGACCTTTCGCTTTCGCTTCAAATAATTTTCCTAATAAAATTAAAGTAATCAATACGGCACTTGTTTCAAAATATAGATGTGGGGCATGATGTGATCCAACAGTAATAATTGCTTGATATACACTATAAAAATACGCCGCAGATGTTCCCATTACTACAAGTACATCCATATTGGCACTACCATTACGTAAAGCTTTGTAGGCTCCCACATAAAATTGCTTCCCGATGATAAATTGAACAGGAGTAGCCAACACCATTTGTACCCACGGATTCATTAAAAACTCAGGGACATATAAAAATGATGTAAATGAGAAGTGTCCTACCATCGTCCACAATAATGGTAATGAAAGAATAGCCGATAAAATAAATTTTTTTTGCTGTTGTTTGATGGCCTGTTCACGATGATCCGCAGTTTCTTGCTCATCTGCTTTTTGATGAGCCTCATATCCTAATTTCTCAACCTTTGCAATAATATCTGCAATCGTCACCTCAGATGGGTTAAACTCAATAGTTGCTTTTTCGAGTGCTAAGTTTACGTTCGTAGAGGACACACCTGCTAGTTTATTTATACCCTTCTCTATACGTGTAGCACAGGCTGCACATGTCATGCCTGTAATGTTGAATTCAGTTTTTTGTTTCACGACACCATAACCAAGTGCTTCAATTTTCTTTTCAAAATCTTCTTCATTTAATTTTGTCGAATCATATTTAATGGATGATTTTTCAAGAGCTAAATTAACTGTCGCTTGTTCTACACCATCCATTTTATTTAAACCTTTTTCTATACGAGTTGCACAGGCTGCACACGTCATACCTGTAATTTGCAAATTCGCTTCTTTTATTTCTGAACTCATGATCATTTCTCCTCCCCACATACCAACAGGGGGTATGTGTAATTGAAAATAATAGAGTGCTACATGAGCACCCTATTTATATTATTTAACGTCATAGCCTTGATCATCGATTGTTTCTTTAATTTGGTCTAGAGATACTTGTGTTCCATCAAATGCTACATCTACTAAACCATCAGCTAAGTTTACTTTTACTTGTTCAACGCCAGCTAAAGCTCCAACACTTTTTTCCACTGAGTTTACACAATGTCCACATGACATTCCTTGTACGTTTAAAGTTACATTTTGCATAAAATATCTCTCCTTTAATTTAGATACTATATAGGGGTATATATTTATTAAAAAATTTTACTTCTTCATTAATTTTTGGATAGTCACTACTAATTCGTCTAACACTGCCTCATCACCTTCCGATAGGCGATCTACTACACATCCCTTTAAATGACCTTCTAATAATATCTTTGCTACACTATTTAAAGCAGACTGTGTGGCAGACAGTTGCGTAATAATATCATCACAGTAAACGTCTTTTTCAATCATCCCTTTAATACCGCGGATTTGACCTTCAACTCGATTCAAACGAGTCGTTAAATCTTTTTTTACGCGTTCAGGGTGATGGCTTTTTCGACACGACGTAGCTTCCTCTGTATGACAAGCGTCCTCTTTCACTATATCCTCCATTAAATGCACCTCCTACTTCATAATCATCATACTATACCCACGAAGGGTATGTAAAGCTTAAAATTTTTATTTTAGTTAATGATGATGGTGGTGATGATTCGACTGCTCATTTTTTATTGTACACAAAATTGAATTATCGTGCTTGTGCGCTACTGTTTCCAATTGAATCGTTACATGCTTTATGCCCTTATGCTCAAGATTATGTTCAATTTCTCGTAATATATGCTCACTATCCGTAATTTTTAACTGATCCTCAACAACTGCATGACAGGAAAGTGCATTTGCTCCACTTGTTATTGTCCAAATGTGTAAATCGTGAATGCTATGAACACCGTTTGTTTGTATAATAGTTTGTATGATCTCTTGAACATCAACGTTTGAAGGTGTTCCTTCCATTAGAACATGGATAGCAGCCTTCGTTACATAGTATCCGCTTCGCAATACTAATGCGGCAACAATAACACTCGCAAGTGGATCAGCCCAACCCCAACCAAAGAACATAATTAATAGTGCGGCAACGATGGCCCCTACAGATCCAAGCATATCACTTAATACGTGTAAATAAGCTCCACGCATATTTAAATTATCTTTTGTATCACTGCCGCGCATCATAATCCAAGCTACCAAAATATTTACCAAAAGACCGATTGTACTAATAATCAACATGCCTGTTGTTGCCACTTCTGGTGGATTTGCAAAACGTTCTATTGCTTCATAGAAAATGAATAAAGCAATTAAAATTAAAGTCACACCATTCAATACCGCTGCTAAAATTTCAAATCGTTTATAACCGTATGTTTTACTATAGCTTGCTGCCTTTTCTCCAAACATAAAAGCAAGTAAGGCTATCGCTAATGAAATGGAGTCACTTAACATATGTCCTGCATCGGATAAAAGAGCCAAACTATTTGTTAAATAGCCACCAATCGCTTCAACAACCATATAACTCGTAATAATAATAAATGATAGTATTAATATCTTTTTATTTGCGCCATGTGTATGATCATGGCCATGATCATGATTATGTCCCATGTTTTATCCCTCCATTAACTCTAGTTATGTGCAGCATGCTCAATAGCTTGCTTCAATAAATTCATAATGTGATCATCATCTTTTGAATAATATAAGGTTGTGCCTTCCCTTCTATATTTCACTAACCGTAAATTTTTCAAAAAACGTAACTGATGTGAAACTGTTGATTGACCTAAATCTAAAATTTCAGCGATGTCGTTGACTGAATGTTCATCTGTACATAATAAATTTAAAATGCGAATTCTTGTCGGATCACTTAATGCTTTAAATGTTTGAGACACGACGAATAGCGTTTCTTCATCTAAATGTTGCTCTTTGTTAATCTGAACCTCTGTATTTTGTATTTTTTCATCCATTTAGTTTACCCCTAACCTTTTTATATTTATATATGAGCATGTATTCATATATAAATATAAATGGTTGTATTGGAAATGTCAACGTTTTAACTTCTTACTACTGAATCCGGACACATTGTTTATCTGTGCGAAAGCAAAGCGGCAGCAACAAATGTTTTATGTAGCGAAAGCGCAGCGGCAGCAACAATGATGCCGAGACATATTTGATAGTAGCAATTGTCAATTAAGCAAGATACACTAAATGATAAGGAGAGATCATAGTGGATATTTTTGAAACAGACCGATTGTTTATGAACAGTGCACTGGAAGAAGCTAAGAAAGCAGCTTTACTTGGAGAAGTGCCAATAGGAGCTGTACTTGTATATGATGGAGAGATTATTGCACGGGCTCATAATTTACGAGAAACAACACAAAATGCAACGACGCACGCTGAATTAATGGTTATTCAAGAGGCTTGTGAAAAAATAGGTAGCTGGCGCCTCGAAAAAACAACACTCTATGTGACACTTGAACCTTGTCCTATGTGTGCAGGTGCAATTTTACAATCCCGTGTGCCGCGTGTTGTATATGGTGCAAGAGATATAAAAGCAGGCTGTGTAGATTCACTCTATCGTTTATTGAACGATGCACGCTTTAACCATGAGTGTGAAGTAACTGAAGGAATTTTAGCCGAGGAATGCGGACAAATCTTAACCGATTTTTTCAGAGTTTTACGCGAACGAAAAAAAGCCGAGAAAAAAGCACGACAAGCTTTAATTGTTGAAAATGATTAAGAGGAAAGTTTTGTAGTAGTAATTCTAAAGAACACTAGCCTCCAATTTATGTATAGTTTAAGATCATTAGCATAAAAAAGAAAAACTACTGTTGAGATTAAATTTTCAACAGTAGTTTCTTTTCTTTCATTTTTCGACTCAGTTTACTTTGGAGCGATTACTTTTTTACCGCCCATATATGGAACTAATACCTCTGGAATCACTACGCTTCCATCAGCTTGTTGATAGTTTTCTAGGATTGCTGCTACTGTACGGCCGATTGCAAGACCTGAGCCGTTTAATGTGTGTACATACTCTGGTTTTGCATTTGGCTCACGACGGAAGCGAATATTTGCTCGACGTGCTTGGAAATCTTCAAAGTTAGAGCATGAAGAGATTTCACGGTACATATTTTGAGCTGGAATCCAAACCTCTAAATCGTACTTTTTCGCTGCAGTAAAGCCTAAATCAGCTGTACACATTTTTAGTTTGCGGTATGGTAACCCTAATAATTGCAGTACTTTTTCTGCATGACCTGTTAATAATTCTAGCTGTTCATAAGATTCTTCTGGTTTTACAAAGCGTACTAATTCTACTTTGTTGAATTGATGTTGGCGAATTAAACCACGTGTATCGCGTCCCGCAGAACCCGCCTCTGAACGGAAGCAAGCACTATATGCCGCAAAGCCCTGTGGCAATGCTTCACCTGGTAAAATTTCATCACGATAGAAGTTTGTCACAGGTACCTCTGCTGTTGGAATCATGAAATAATCTGTGTCATCTAATTTAAAGACATCTTCTTCAAATTTAGGCAATTGTCCTGTACCTGTTAAGCTATCACGATTGACAATTACAGGTGGTAGCATTTCTTCATAGCCATGCTCTTCTGCATGTAAGTCCATCATAAATGCCATTAATGCGCGTTCTAAACGAGCACCAAGGCCACGATAGAATAAGAAACGGCTACCAGTCACTTTTGCACCACGTTCAAAGTCTACAATTTGTAAGTCCGTAGCGATATCCCAGTGTGCTTTAATGTCAAAATCAAATGTTGGAATCTCACCCCAAGTATATTCCTCTACATTATCGTCCTCAGTTGTGCCAACTGGTACAGATTCATGTGGAACGTTTGGTAAACGCATCATCATATCTTTAAAACGTTCTTCTACATCATTTAATTGGACATCTAGCTCTTTAATTTCATCGCCAACCTGACGCATACGTGCAATAACTTCATCCGCATTTTCTTTATTACGCTTCATGATAGAAATTTGCTCAGATACTTTATTACGTTCAGCTTTAAGCTCTTCTGTTTTTGCAATTAATTCACGACGCTTTGCATCTAATTGTTCAAAGTCGTCTAAGTTTCCTAAATCCTCATTACGTGTTAATAGCATTTCTTTAATTTCCGCGAAATTGTCGCGCACGCGTTTAATATCTAACATCGTCATACCTCCAGTAGATTCTTAATGATGGGAAAATAGTTAGTGGAAACACAAAAAAGCCCTCATCCCCAAAAGGGACGAGAGCTACCCGCGTTGCCACCCTAATTGATTAGACACATTGTACTTTGTCTAATCCACTTATTTCATAACGGCATTTCAGCCGGCGACAGCCTACTTCATTAACTTCGACTGCGCAACTCCAGGACGGATTCACAAGTGCTTTTATCAGCTTCCACCACCCGCTGACTCTCTAAAAAAAACGTGCTTGTTACTACTTCCCATCATCGTGTTCAGTTATTTAAATTTTATCCATACTGTACTATATGAATTGAGATTTTGCAAGTCATACCATAGAAGATACAAAATATTCAAGAATCCGTGCATCTGACGTTAATTCAGGATGGAAGGAACAGCCTAATAAATGATCGTCCTTTGCTAACACGATTTTCCCATCATGCTCTGCTAATACTTCAACACCTTCACCTACGGAAACAATATGTGGCGCGCGTATAAAGACAGCCGGAATAGCCTCACCTATTTCAGGTATGTCGAGCTTCACTTCAAAGCTATCGACCTGACGTCCATAAGAATTCCGTGCAACTACCACATCCATTACTGCTAAATGTGATTCATAATCCACTAATTCCTTTGCCAATAAAATCAATCCGGCACATGTTCCAAACATCGGTAAACCTTCCTTTGCAAGTGTGCGAATTGGCTCTATTAGCTCATATCGATTCAGCAATTTCCGCATCGTTGTGCTTTCTCCACCAGGCAAGACAAGTCCATCAAGCTTCTCTAAATCACTTCTTTGTTTTACTAAAACAGCTTCGCATCCGAGAGACTCTAACATTTGCACATGCTCTCGTACCGCTCCCTGTAATGCTAAAACACCAATTCGCTTCATCTTACCAGCCTCGCTCTTGCATACGCTCATTTTGACTAAGCTGTGCAATATCGATGCCTTTCATCGGAACGCCTAGCTCTTTTGAAATCTCAGCAATTAGTTTGTAGTCCTTATAATGTGTAGTGGCTTCTACAATTGCACGAGCAAATTTCTCTGGGTTTTCTGATTTAAAAATACCAGAACCAACAAATACACCGTCAGCTCCAAGCTCCATCATTAATGCTGCATCTGCTGGCGTAGCAACTCCACCTGCTGCAAAATTCACGACTGGTAAACGGCCATGACGTTTAATTTCTCTTAATAATTCAAAAGGAGCACCAAGCAATTTAGCCTCTGTCATTAATTCGTCCTCTGTCATACCAACTACCTTACGTACTTGCGCATTTACTTTACGAATATGACGAACAGCCTCTACAATATTTCCCGTCCCTGGTTCCCCTTTAGTTCGTAACATGGAAGCCCCTTCACCAATGCGTCGAGCTGCTTCTCCTAAATCACGACACCCACAAACGAAAGGCACTGTATAATCACTTTTTAATAAATGAAACTCCTCATCCGCTGGAGTTAATACTTCACTTTCATCAATATAATCAACACCCATTGCTTCTAACACTCTTGCTTCTACAATATGTCCAATACGTGCCTTAGCCATTACGGGAATGGATACAGCCCCCATGACCTCCTCGACAATACGAGGATCCGCCATACGTGCTACACCACCCGCCTTACGAATGTCTGATGGTACTCGTTCTAATGCCATGACAGCTACAGCTCCTGCTGCTTCCGCAATTTTCGCCTGCTCTGCATTAATAACATCCATAATGACGCCACCCTTTTGCATTTCTGCCATCCCGCGCTTAACTAATTCTGTACCTGTTTGTCTCATGATTTCTAACCTCCACCTTTATGATGAAATTTAGTATAATCGAAATTGACCATATAAAAATATCCAGTTTATAAAATATCCATAAGGTCAGGAGGATTGATGAACATGGACATGCTTTTATTCCAACTAGAAAAAAATGGTGGAAAACCGCTCTATGACCAGCTTTATAGCGGCATTAAAGAAGCTATTATTTCAAAGAAAATTGCAGTAGGAGAAAAATTACCATCAAAAAGAAAATTAGCCGATTTTTTGAATATTTCTCAAACAACTATTGAAATTGCATATGCACAGCTACTTGCAGAAGGCTATATTATGTCTAAATCCCGCGTCGGTTATTTTGTAGAGGAAATTGACGAACTTCCATATATTCAGCAGGACACAATAGCTTCTTTACACGAACAACCTAAGAAAAAATCGTACAAGATAGATTTTAATCCTGGTTCTATCGATATTGATGCCTTCCCATTTCAAACATGGCGGAAATATGCGAAAGAGCTCTTTGATGATGCCTCAAAGAAATTATTATTAACAGGTGAACCTCAAGGAGAACTATCTTTACGAACGGAGATTGCTAATTATTTATTTCAATCACGCGGAGTTGTTTGTAGTCCCGAGCAAATTGTCATCGGCTCAGGAACAGAACAGCTTCTACCAATGATCTTGCGCCTCTTCGGTGACGATACTTGCTTTGCGCTTGAAAACCCAGGATATCCAGCTGTGCATCGTATGTTTTCCCAGCATAAACGAAAAGTCTATCCAATTGCAGTCGATGATGAAGGAATTGTCATTCATGAGCTCGAAAAAACTAGCGCTGACGTCGTTTATATTACGCCATCACACCAATTCCCTACAGGAGCAGTATTATCAGCTACAAGACGTGCACAAGCTTTAAATTGGGCCGCACAAAGCTCCTCTCGATACATTATTGAAGATGATTATGATTCCGAATTTCGTTATACTGGAAAACCAATTCCAGCACTTCATGCATTAGATCGAAATGATAAAGTCATTTATATGAGTACATTTACAAAATCATTAATGCCGTCCTTGCGCGTTGCTTATTTTGTACTTCCACCAAAATTACTTGCTACTTATAATGATGTATTTAATTACTATTCATCAACAGTACCTCGTTTTGATCAACATATCGTAGCTAATTTTATGCGTGACGGCCATTTTGCAAAGCATTTAAATCGAATGAGGAAAGTTTATCGAAAAAAGCATGAAAAACTTACTTCTATTTTAGAAAACTATTCTAATCAAATTAACATTACTGGCGAGCAAGCCGGAATGCATATTTTACTCGATGTACAACATACTTTGTCTGAAAAGCAATTACAACAACTTGCCTCCAATGCGGAAATCAAAATCTATCCACTATCTGATTATCGCCTGGATCACGCCACACCCTCACAAGCTCAATTTTTACTAGGTTTTGGAGGTATACCTGTACATGAAATTGAACCTTCGATTGAAAAGCTAATGAGCTGTTGGGATATACAGAAAAAACACCGATCAACCTCACGTTAAAAGGTTGATCGGTGTTTCCTTTATATTATGATTCAATTAGTTGAATATTATAAAGCTTAAACCATGTATGAATTTGCCCGAGATAGGCTAAAAGCTGTGGACCTGCCATTAATTGTCCATACCAAGGAACTTTGAAAGAACTGCCACCAGATTCAATTAGCCCTATTAGCTTCTGTCGCTCAAATAATTCATGAAGAATTGAATTTTTATCCTCCATTATTTCTCTTAGCCATTTTTGAACACCTGCTGTATAAACTGGATGATAAGTTTTTGGGTACGGATTCTTTTTCCGATATAAAACTTCTTCTGGCAATAAATGTTCCATTGCCTTACGAAGCAAACCCTTTTCTATACCGCCTAAATTTTTCATTTCCCAAGGAATATTCCACGCATATTCCACAAGTCGATGATCTGCAAATGGAACACGAACTTCAAGACTCGCCCCCATGCTCATACGGTCTTTTCGTTCCAGCAATGTTTGCATAAACCAGACCATATTCAAATAAAACATTTCACGTTGCCTTACTTCCTCAATACTCTCTCCATCAAGATATGGTACTTCAGCAATTGTTTGCGAATATGCATGTTGTGCAAATGATTCAACTGTTAATTTCTTACGCCACCGCTCTTGCAACATTGTTGATCTTTCAGACAGTGAACGAATCCAAGGAAAACCTGTTGTCGTTTCTGTAAACCATGGATAGCCGCCGAAAATTTCATCTGCACATTCACCCGATAGTGCAACGGTAAAGTCTTTTTTTATTTCTCGACAAAACCATAATAACGATGAATCTACATCTGCCATCCCTGGTGAATCTCTAACAACGACAGATTCTACTAACCAATCGATTAATTGCTGCTGAGAAATTTCCTCAGCATGATGTGTTGTACTAAATGTATCTGTCATTTTTTGAATCCAATACGTGTCTGTTGATGTTTGAAAAGCATGTGGATTAAAGAAGCGTTCATTATCCTCATAGTCTATAGAATACGTATGGAGCATACCTTTATTTTGTTCATGAAACCTGTTTGCCGCAATGCCAGTAATAATGCTGGAATCTAATCCGCCTGAAAGAAATGTACAAATCGGTACGTCTGAAACAAGCTGTCGTTCAATAGCATCCGTTAGCAAAAAACGGACATGATCGATCGTTTCCTCTAATGACTCTTCATGTCGTTTACTTTGTAACTGCCAATACTGCCAAACTCGTATACCCTCCCTAGAGAAACGCATTGCATATCCTGGACGTAGCTCACTAATATTTTGAAAAAGTGACTTTCCGGGTGTTCTAGACGGCCCTACAGCCATAATATTTGCTAATCCTTCCGTATTAACGGTTGTTTTAATCAATGGATGAGCCAATAATGCTTTCACCTCGGAGGCAAAAAGCAAACCGCCTTGTTGTTCTGTGTAAAACAAAGGCTTTACACCTAGTCGGTCTCGGCATAAAAAAAGAGATTGTGATTGTTCATCCCATATACCAAAAGCGAAAATTCCATTTAAAAAATCAACACACTGCTCTTTCCATTCAATATAAGCAGTTAATAATACTTCCGTATCTGAGTGCGTTGTCAAAACATGCCCTCGATTTTGGAGCTCTTTCCTTAATTCTTCTGTATTATAAAGCTCGCCATTATATGTAATGACATAGTTTGCACCATCATGTACTTTTTTCATCGGTTGCTTCCCACCGATTAAATCTATGACAGCTAGCCGACGATGGCCAAATGCAATATACTCACTACACCAAATATTTTCATCATCAGGCCCTCGTTTATTTAATGTTTGCGTCATTAACTTTAGAGTTTCATTACTTGTTCTTAAATCCTTTTGAAAGCTAGCCCATCCTGTAATGCCACACATTTAGCCACATCCTTTCGCCTAATAGCGTATGCAGTAGAGCGAAAAAACGTGAAAAAGAACACATAGATGTTAGAAAACATCTACGTGTTCTTTAAGTTAATTATTAATCCGCCGGAGGCTTTAACTTCTTTCGTGAAAGAAGTTAGAATAAGCCACCAACAAAGTCAGTAATGCTGCTCCATAAGTTTCCGAAGAAGCTACCAATACCTTGGAAGAATAATGAGATACCACTAGCACGCTCCACAGCCTCTGTTGTGACAACATCAGCTTTAAGGTCCTTACCGTCAATAAAACCGTAATCTGTGCCCTCTGAGCGCTCAATAACTACCTTCCCGACAACTGTATCCTTCTTAACCTCTGCTTCAAGACTCTTTTTATCTAATACTAGTTTAGGTTTATATAAATCTTTCTCAGATGACTTGACCATAAATGAAATTGGTTCTTTAACAGCAATCGCTACTTTGTTTTCTTTACCTTTTGTAACTTTTACTGTTTCTTGATCTTTAAACTTATAGTTTGCAGGAATAATTTCTTGTTTCGAGAATTGTGAGAAACCATAATTAAACAATTTAGCTGTTTCATCGAAGCGCGCTTTTTTTGGATCCTCTCCTACAGCCTTCATAACTACAGAAATTAAACGTGTACCATTGCGCTCTGCTGTACCTGTAAAGCAATGACCCGCAAAGTCTGTTGTACCTGTTTTTAATCCGTCAACGCCTTGATATTGGAATATTAAACCTGGCAACATAAAGTTCCAGTTTTCCATTTTAATTGCATCCTCTGTACCTTCACGGAACGTCTTTTTTGCAATTTTAGACGTTTTTAATACGTCTGGATGATCTTTTAGTAAATGATATGCTAATTTAGCTACAGATTTAGCAGGCATTACATTTTCATCATTTGGTCCAGTACCAGCTGGCTGCATACCAAATAAATCTTCATTGTTAAGACCAGTAGAATTCACGAATTTATAGCCTGTAAGACCAAGCTCTTCTGCTTTTTTATTCATTAGCTTTACAAACTCAGTTTCAGTACCTGCAATTGTTTCTGCTATTGCGACTGTAGCAGCATTTGCAGAGTAAATTGCCATTGCCTCATATAATTCTTGAATTTTGTAAGTTCCATCTCTACGCAATGGTACATTACTTAATGCACGGTTTTGAGACATTTTATACGTATATTCAGTTACGTGATATTCTTGATCCCATTTAACTGTACCTGCATCAATTGCATCCAATAACAGGTATTCAGTCATCATTTTTGTCATACTCGCAATACCTAGTGAAGTATCTGCATTTTGTTCATATAAAATTTTTCCTGAATCTGCGTCAATTAAAATTGCAGCATCCACTTGTAGTCCTAAATCTGTTTCTGCATTTGCCTTCGCTGGAATACCTGCTAAAACACTAAATAACAAAACAGGAATTAGGAGTAAGCGAATGACAGTGTTCATTGTCTTTTTCACCTTTAAAGCCCTCCAAAAAATATTCTTTTCCTCGACATTTTATCATATATAGTAATGTCCGTGCGCACTCTCTATCATAAAAAAATGCTCTCGTGTCATCTTTGTAGACGATTCGAGAGCATAAAAGTTGCTAGTAATATATTACATCGAATAGTTTGGTGATTCTTTTGTGATTTGTACATCATGTGGATGTGATTCACGTAGACCTGCACCTGTCATTCGAACAAACTGAGCATTTTCACGTAAGAACTCAAGGTTAGCTGAACCACAATAGCCCATACCTGCACGAATACCACCGATTAGTTGATAAATAGTATCCGCTAGAGGTCCCTTGTAAGGAAGACGACCTTCAATACCCTCAGGTACTAATTTTTTCGCATCCTCTTGGAAATAACGATCTTTTGAACCTTTTTCCATAGCTCCAATTGAACCCATACCACGGTATACCTTGAAGCGACGACCTTGGAAGATTTCAGTTTCACCAGGAGATTCAGAAGTACCTGCAAGAAGTGAACCAAGCATTACAACATTACCACCCGCTGCAAGAGCTTTTACGATGTCACCAGAGTACTTAATGCCTCCATCAGCAATAATTGTTTTGCCAAGTTCACGTGCTACTGTTGCACAATCGTAAACAGCTGTAATTTGTGGTACACCTACACCGGCTACGACACGAGTAGTACAAATAGATCCTGGTCCAATACCAACTTTCACTACATCTGCACCAGCTTCAAATAATGCGCGTGCACCTTCAGCTGTTGCCACGTTACCAGCGATAATCTCAAGCTCTGGGTAAGATTCACGGATAGAACGAATTGTTTGTAATACGCCCTCAGAATGACCGTGAGCTGTATCGATTACTACGATGTCTACTTGTGCTTCAACAAGCTTTTCAATACGTATCATCGTATCTTTTGAAACACCAACTGCTGCTCCTACTAATAAACGACCATGGATGTCTTTTGCAGCGTTAGGGAACTCAATTACTTTCTCGATATCCTTAATTGTAATTAATCCAGTTAATTTACCTTCTTCATCTACAATTGGTAGCTTTTCGATTTTATATTGTTGAAGAATCTTTTCAGCATCCTCTAGAGTCGTTCCAACAGGAGCTGTAATTAAATCTTCTTTTGTCATAACATCTTCAATTTTTAAAGAATAGTCAGAAATAAAACGTAAGTCGCGGTTTGTAATGATTCCTACTAGCTTTTGGTTTTCCATACTATCAACGATTGGTACACCAGAAATTCGGTATTTGCCCATTAAATGCTCAGCATCGAAAACTTGGTGAGTCGGAGTTAAGAAGAATGGGTTTGTAATAACACCATTTTCAGAACGTTTTACTTTTTCTACTTGCTCAGCTTGCTCATCGAGTGACATGTTCTTATGGATAATACCGATACCACCTTGACGTGCCATAGCAATTGCCATTTTAGATTCTGTAACTGTATCCATGCCTGCGCTGATCGTTGGAATATTTAATTTAATCTTCGGTGTTAGTTGAACTGATAAATCAACATCTTTCGGTAATACTTCTGAATGGGCTGGTACTAATAATACATCATCAAAAGTTAAACCTTCTTTGGCAAATTTAGTTTCCCACATTTTCGTAACGTCCTCCTATAGTTAAAAGAATATTAATTGTAAGATTAACAACGTGCTAAGCTACTGTCAAGAAACTTATAAAAGAAAGACAATTCAGATTTTTCTAAGCGGCATCTCTGATAGCCTTTTCTCCTTTTTTACACTGAAGAAAATGTAGACTTTTTAATTTTTTCTACATTTAATATATAAGGATTAGTTAAGCTCTTCTTATTTTAAGCAAGTTTTGTGGAATTATTGATAAATTATTAAGGTTTTTCAAAAAAAAAAACAGCCAGCATACAGCTGACTGTTTACATTGCCTAGCGACGTCCTACTCTCACAGGGGGAAGCCCCCAACTACCATCGGCGCTAAAGAGCTTAACTTCCGTGTTCG
>NZ_JBHZDH010000063.1:0-28225 GCF_042755925.1 Lysinibacillus sp. NPDC059133
CCTGAGCCAGGATCAAACTCTCCATAAAAAGAAATTTGATTAGCTCAAATTGTTTTGCTGGCATCATGTTTGATGTCCAAAATTTTGTTTCGTTCGCCAACTCAAGGTTAGCTAGTAAAAACTTTATTGATTACGTTTTGCTTGTTCAGTTTTCAAGGTTCATTAATCTTTGTTTTAAGTGTCACCTCTTGGCGACTTACTAATAATATCAAGAATCTAAAACTATGTCAACACTTTCTCAAAAAAAATTAAAAGTCTTTTAAAATCTATTGTTCTTCTTCTAAACCACTTTGTTCAGAAGATTAGTTAGCCTTAAATCAGTATTCATCTCACCGCCTATAGAGGTGGGAGACTTTTTGTAGGTGACGCTTTGCTTTCGCTACAAAAGACATTTGTAACTGCCGTTTCACTTACCATACATAAAACATTTGCTGAAAGAAGTTAAATCATTTCAAAGATATCAATTTTCTCGTACTTAGCTAGAGATTGAAATCTTTGTTGATACTTTAGTTTTATCACCTAAATAATTTATCGATCGAATTAAAAATAAAAAAGGCGAACACCAATGTTAATGGGTTGCCTTTCAACTATTATAAATTTGTTATAATACGTGAAATATAGAAGGTACGATTTTTACCTAAATCAAATATCTCCCCGGTGTGGCTTAATTTGATAAGTGGTCGAGTTGGTGCAAATTTATTTACAAACATCACTTCGCCTTGTTCCAGATTAGATAGTTCAACAATTGTCCCTATAGGAAGGTCAGCAACAATATCTATCAATGCACGAACTACTTTAATATCGAACTTCCCAAACTCAGATTCATGAATCATCTCTATAACTTTAAATGAAGATTGCTTTGTTCTATACACCCGCTCACATGTCATTGCATGGAATACATCTGCAACAGCGATAATTTGAGCGAAAGTAGAAATATTAGCGATTTTTTCCCCTTTCGGATAGCCACTACCGTTTAAACGCTCATGGTGCTGGAAAATAGCCTCTTTCATTGTATCCTTTAAGATTGTTAAATCTTTGACCATATTATAGCTATAAATCGGATGCTTATAAATTTCATCAAACTCCTGCTCTGTTAAGGTTGTTTTTTTATCGCGGATACGCGGATGAACTTTTGCCATTCCACAATCAGCTAATAACCCTCCAATCGCAACTTGAATCGTAATTCCTTTATCATAGCCTAGTTTTTGTGCAATCACTGAAGAAATCAATGCTGTTGCTACACAATGATGGTACAAATAGTCTTTTGGATTTGAATACTCATTTAAATCAAAAATTATTGCACGATCTTCTAAAACCATTTCTAATAATGGCAAAATAATTTTACGTGCTTTCGCAATATCTACCTTTGCACCAGCTTCCCAATTTTTAAATTCCTTTTTAAATTGTTCAACAGAATTATCATAAATTCTTCTAAAAGTCGGTATAGACTCTATTGGAACAACTAAATCTGTTTCCTTTACTTCTGGTTGAGCCTCTACACCTTCTTTATAAACAGGGACTCTTGAAATATTAAAAGCAAAAAAAACTTGTAAATGCTCGTGGGAAATTATTGTGTTTTTAAAAATTATTGGATGTTGTGTATTAGCAAAAATATCTTCGGAAATTACTTTACCAACGCGTAACTCTGAAATCGGGACATGTATAGTTTCCACGCAATTAACTCCTCTTCACTATTTCACTTGCATAAATATAAGGATCAATTATGCCTCGGCATAATTCCGTTGCCACAGGACGTGGCGTTTTTAGACTGAGTTCCTCTTTTTCAGTGGGTGGTTGGACATCCGCTGAAGGAAGTTAAATTTATTTTATCATGGAATTCAAAATAATTACTTATTTTTCATGATTTATGCTAAAAAAAAACCGATGAACAGCAACATTAGCTGTCGTCATCGGCCTTTTTATTATTCCTCTACTTGGTCATTTTCCTCAATCGATTCTTCTTCGTTCAATTCTTCTTCGATTGATTCTTCTTCTTTTTCAACCTTCGCTACAGTTGCAACAAGCTCCTCATCGCCTAAACGAATTAAACGAACTCCCTGTGTACTACGACCAATTAATGAAATATCATTCACATCCATACGGATTAGCATGCCGTTAATTGTGATCAGCATTAAATCTTCCGAGCCATCAACAGTTTTTACAGCTACCATTGGACCGTTTTTATCAGTGATTTGAATTGTTTTTAATCCAACACCGCCACGGCTCTGTAAACGATATTCCTCTTCAGAAGTACGTTTACCGTAACCTTTTGCTGTAACAACTAAAATTTCCTGCCCTGGTTCAATGATTTCCATACCAACTACTTCGTCACCATCACGTAGTTTAATACCTCGTACACCACCTGCAGTACGGCCCATTGAACGAATATCATCCTCTTGGAAACGTACAAGCATGCCATCACGAGTACCGATAATCACTTGTTTCTTGCCATCTGTTAAACGAACAGAAATGAGATCATCATCTTCTCGCAAACTTATAGCTATTAAGCCGTTTGTTCGGATATTAGCAAATTGAGATACTGGTGTACGCTTTGTAATACCTGTTTTAGTAGTGAAGATAAAGTATGCATCTTCATCAAATGAACCTACACGGATCATTGCTGTTACTTTTTCACCTTTATCAATATTGAGTAAGTTAACAATCGGTAATCCTTTCGCTGTACGACCAAATTCCGGGATCTCATAACCTTTTGCTCTAAACACTTTCCCTTTTGAAGTGAAGAATAAAATTGTATCGTGTGTAGATGTATTCATAAGATGCTCTACAAAATCATCTTCATTTGTGCCCATACCTTGTACACCACGACCGCCACGTTTTTGACTGCGATATGTATTCGCAGCTAAACGTTTGACATAACCATTGTGCGTTAAAGTTACAACTGAATTTTCGACTGGGATTAAATCCTCGTCCTCAATCATTTCTAAACCGCCAGAAGTAATTTCAGTACGACGTTTATCGTTAAAGCGTTCTTTTAGTTCTAATATTTCAGTACGAATAATATCAATAATTTTAGCCTCATCCGCTAAAATTGCTTTTAATTCAGCAATTAAAATTTGAAGTTCTTGATATTCTGCTTCAATTTTTTCACGCTCTAATCCACTTAAACGAACTAAACGCATATCTAAAATAGCCTGTGCTTGACGTTCAGATAAATTGAATCGTTCCATTAATTGAGGTTTCGCTTCATCACCACTACGTGAACCACGAATAATAGCAATAATTTCATCGATATGATCAAGGGCAATACGTAAGCCCTCTAAAATATGTGCACGATCTTCCGCTTTTCTTAATTCAAATTCCGTACGACGACGAATAATAACCTTTTGGTGCTCTAAATAATGATACAGCATTTCTTTTAAGCCCATTACTTTAGGTTGACCATTTACTAATGACAGCATATTAATACCGAAGCTCGACTGCATGGCTGTTTGTTTATATAAATTATTTAAAACTACATTAGCATTTGCATCTTTACGAACTTCAATAACTACTCGCATACCACGTCGGTCAGATTCATCACGTAGGTTTGTAATACCATCAATTTTTTTATCGCGTACAAGCTCTGCTATTTTTTCAATAAGCTTAGCTTTATTTACTTGGTATGGTAATTCATGAATAAGAATTGTTTCTCTACCATTTGATTTTTGTTCAATCTCTACCTTTGCGCGAATAATGATGGAGCCACGACCTGTTTCGTAAGCACGGCGAATACCGCTACGACCTAAAATTAATCCACCAGTTGGGAAATCAGGTCCTGGGATGATTTCCATCAATTCTTCTGTTGTGATAGCTGGATTTTCTGAAAGTGCTATCACTGCATCTATCGTCTCCCCAAGTTGATGTGGCGGAATATTTGTCGCCATACCAACCGCAATTCCTGCCGCTCCATTTACTAATAAGTTTGGATAGCGACTAGGAAGGACAATAGGTTCCTTTTCTGAACCATCATAGTTATCTGTATAGTCAATTGTGTCTTTATTAATATCACGAAGCATTTCCATTGCAATACGAGACATACGTGATTCTGTATAACGCATCGCTGCCGCTCCGTCACCATCGACAGATCCAAAGTTACCATGACCATCGACTAGCATGTAACGATAGCTGAAGTCTTGCGCCATACGTACCATTGCATCATAAATGGATGAGTCACCATGTGGGTGGTATTTACCCATTACGTCCCCAACAATACGTGCTGATTTTTTGTACGCTTTATCTGCTGTATTCCCTAGCTCTTGCATACCATATAAAATACGGCGATGTACAGGCTTTAACCCATCTCGTACGTCTGGTAATGCACGAGAAACGATTACACTCATCGCATAATCGAGGAAGGATGTTTCAATTTCTTTTGTTATATTAACTCCTTTAACACCGGAGCGTTCTTGTTCTGACAAAGTGTAGACCTCCTCTCAAGAAAAATTAAATATCTAAATTAGCGTATACAGCATTTTCTTCGATAAATTGACGACGAGGTTCAACTTCATCGCCCATTAAACGCTCAAATGCTTGGTTTGCATTAATTGCATCATCTAATTCTACTTGTAACAATGTGCGGTGCTCAGGATCCATTGTTGTTTCCCAAAGCTGCTCTGCATTCATTTCCCCAAGACCTTTGTATCGTTGTACATTTGGTTTTGGCATTTTCGGTAACCGTTCTAAAATTTCTTGAAGAGTAACATCATCATAGCAATACTCAACATGTTTACCTTGCTTAACTTGATAAAGAGGTGGCTGTGCAATATAAATATAACCTGCCTCTAAGAGAGGTCGAAGGAAACGGAAGAAGAATGTTAAGAGTAATGTGCGGATGTGCGCACCATCAACATCGGCATCTGTCATAATAACGATTTTATGATAACGAGCCTTTTCTAAAGTAAACTCTTCACCAATACCTGTGCCAAATGCTGTAATCATTGCACGGATTTCTGCATTCGATAAAATTTTATCTAAACGTGCTTTTTCAACGTTAAGGATTTTACCACGTAACGGTAAGATTGCTTGGAAGTGTCGGTCACGTCCAGATTTTGCTGACCCACCGGCAGAATCACCCTCAACGATATAAATTTCACATTCAGATGGATTTGTTGATGAACAGTCAGCTAATTTACCTGGCAGACTTGATACTTCAAGTGCATTTTTACGACGTGTAAATTCACGTGCTTTTTTAGCGGCGACACGTGCACGAGCAGCCATTAAACCTTTTTCTACAACTTTACGAGCGACAGTTGGATTTTCTAACATAAATCGTTCAAAACCATCTGAGAATAAGGAGTTAGTAATTTGGCTAACTTCAGAGTTACCAAGCTTTGTTTTTGTTTGTCCTTCAAATTGTGGATCAGGATGCTTAACTGAAACAATAGCTGTTAACCCTTCACGAACATCTTCACCAGTAAGGTTTGCATCTGATTCTTTTAATAGTCCATTTTTTCGTGCGTAATCATTAATAACACGTGTTAGAGCCGTTTTAAAACCAGACTCATGTGTACCGCCTTCATACGTATTAATGTTATTAGCAAATGAAAAAATGTTAGAAGAGAATCCAGCATTATATTGCATAGCAATTTCAACTGAAATACCATCCTTTTCCCCAAGAACATCAATTGGTTCATGGATAGGCTCTTTAGATTGATTCAAATGCTCTACATACGAACGAATACCACCTTCATAATGATACGTAGTAGAACGTTCTTCACCTTCGCGTTCATCAGCAATTGTGATCTTGATACCACGATTCAAATAAGCTAATTCACGAATACGATGTGCTAAAATGTCATATTCATAAACAGTCGTTTCTTTAAATATTTCAGGGTCTGCTTTAAAACGTGTAGTTGTTCCGTTACGATCTGAATCACCGATAACCATTAACTCTTGAACAGTTCTTCCACGTTCAAATTTAATTTCATGAATATGACCCTCACGATGAACTTGAACGATCGTCTCAATTGATAAAGCATTTACAACAGATGCCCCTACACCATGAAGACCGCCAGAAACTTTGTATCCTCCACCGCCGAACTTACCTCCAGCATGGAGCACTGTCATAATAACCTCAACAGCAGGCTTACCCATCTTCTCTTGAATACTTACCGGAATACCTCGACCATTGTCCTCTACACGAATCCAATTGTCTTGTTCTATCGTTACTTTTATATCTGTACAAAAGCCTGCAAGTGCCTCATCGATACTATTATCAACAATTTCCCATACTAAATGGTGAAGCCCTTTAGAGCTTGTTGAACCGATATACATCCCTGGTCTTTTACGTACAGCTTCTAATCCTTCTAATACCTGTATCTGATCAGCTTCATAAGCTTGATTTTGTAAACCTTCGTTCTCTATAGCCACGGCTTTCATCTACTCCTTCATAACATCATTGTGTGTAAATGAATGAACAGTCAACCGAGCTGACTATTACCATTCTTTTGTAATCTAAAAAACTCCCCGGGCTAACTTTCTTCAATCGCTCCTTGTTTCACGTGAAACAGCTGTGCATGTTCCATCGTTTCATGATGAATTCCATCAACACTTGTAGTCGTAACAAAGGTTTGAACTTCACCTTGAATGGTGTTTAATAAATGCGATTGACGATAATCATCGAGTTCCGACAATACATCATCTAAAAGTAGTATGGGTGTTTCATTTGTTTCTTGTTTAATTAACTCGATTTCAGCAAGTTTTAATGAAAGAGCGGTTGTACGTTGTTGTCCTTGTGAACCGTATGTCTGAACATCATAGTCATTTACCAAAAATTGCAAATCATCTCGGTGTGGACCAACTAGTGTTACACCTCGATCAAATTCACGGTCCTTAGCTTCTATTAGCTTTTTATGCAAAAAGCCTTCAATTTCACTAGAAGTATGTTCTTTTTCAATACCAGCTACTGTGCGGTATTTAATAGCTAACGTTTCTTTCCCTTGTGAAATACCTGCGTGAATTGGCTCTGCCCACTCCTGCAATAAATCCATGAATTGAAATCTTTTTCGAATAATTTGGGTAGCTGCGTGAATATATTGTTCATTATAAACTTCGTACATCACGTCATCTGGCATTTTTTTACCTTGATTCATTTTTAAAAAATGGTTACGTTGCTTTAAAATTTTTTGAAAGGTTAATAAATCATGCAAATAAACAGGCGAAATTTGCCCAATCTCCATATCAATAAAACGTCGTCGTAATTGCGGACTCCCCTTTACGACATTTAAATCTTCAGGTGCAAACATAACGACATTCATTTGGCCAATATAATGACTGAGGCGGCTTTGTTCTATATGATTTATCCTACCTTTTTTGCCTTTTTTCGTAATCGTAAGCTCAATCGGTAAAATACCATGCCTTTTTTGAACGGCCCCTTCTATTTTACCATAGTCTGAATCCCAACGTATTAATTCTTTATCGTTCGTCGTTCGATGGGATTTAGCCATTGCCAATACGTAAATAGATTCCATAACATTTGTTTTCCCTTGTGCATTTTCACCAATGAAAACATTAATTTTTGGAGAAAAGTTTAATGCTAAGTCATCATAGTTACGGTAATTTGTAAGTTTTAACTGCTCTATCTGCATAATCTACTGTCCAGTTGTGCCAACGATACGAAATCGACCACATCCAGGAATATTTACAATGTCACCATCACGTAGTTTACGACCGCGGCGGTCATCTATTTCTCCATTTACATAAACATCATTTTCATGTAAAAACCACTTTGCCATGCCACCAGAGCTTATAGCATCGGTTATTTTTAAAAGCTGTCCTAATGTGACAAATTCCACATCAATTTTAATGTCCTTCATAGCTGAGTTCCCCTCCAAATACAGACTGTCTATCTCTCTATCATACCTAAAATTCCGCCATAAGTAAAAAAAGATAGCCGCAGCTAGCGACTATCAGAACGATTTTCAAAGTATTTAGAGCTTGAAATTATGAGTATATTCTCTCCAACAAAAACTGTTTGAATTTTAATAAGTTCGTACAGGTAAAATCAACTGTAAAATTGCATCGTCATGAACAGAACGCAAAATAAACGGTCTCATTGCTCCTGTGAATTGAATGACTACTTCTTGACCATCTATTGCTTTTAGTGCTTCCATCATGTACTTCGCACTGAAAGAAATTTTTAAGTTCTCCCCTTCTAATGACTCAACAGGAATTTCTTCTTGGACCTTACCGATTTCTGGAGAATTAGAAGAAACTTCAACAGATTGATTATCGAAAATCTCAAAACGTACAACATTATTACGGTCACCACGAGCAACAAGAGATGCACGATCAATTGCTTGTAATAACGATTTACCGTTAATCGTTAGATTTGTTTGATATTCTTCTGGGATTAGACGTGTTGTATCTGGGTAATTACCTTCAAGTAAACGAGAGAAGAATAATACTTCTCCAGTTTTAAATAACACTTGCTGGCTTGTAATAACGATTTGCACAAGATTTGTTGAATCCTCTAAAACTTTATTTAGCTCATTTAAACTTTTACCAGGAATTACAACACTATGTTCAACCTCAGGTAAATTTTCCAGTTGAACTTTGCGTCTTGCCAAACGGTGGCTATCTGTTGCAACACAGATTAATGCTTCATTTTTTATCTGCCAGTTTACACCTGTCAACACCGGTCTACTCTCTGAAGTGGCAACAGCAAATACTGTTTCACGGATAATTGACTTTAATAGATCTGCAGGAATAGTAAATTTTTGATCCTCTGTTAATTCGGGTAATAAAGGATATTCAGCAGCATCTGAGCCAATTAAGTGGAATTCAGATTTACCTGAACGAATATGAGTCTGGAAACCAGTTGTTACTTGAATTTCAACCTCATTTGTTGGTAATTTACGTACAATTTCATTAAACATACGAGCTTGTACAACAATAGATCCTGTTTCTGTAATATGAATTATTTGTTGACCATCTTCTTCAACTGGAATAAATGTTTGTATAGTGATATCAGCGTCACTACCTGTTAAACGAATACCCTCAGATGTTACATCGATTTTAATCCCCGTTAAAATTGGAATAGTTGTTTTAGAACTTACGGCTTTCATGACATCATTTAAACCCTCTAATAAACGGTCACGTAAAATATTAAATTTCATTCGTTTTCCCTCACATATTTATATTATTTATTTATATAAAATAAAAAAGATATAGTAATAGGTCCTGTGGATTTGTGGATAAGTGGTTTAAAGTGAATAAAATCAGTCTATCCACATGTAGATAGACTGTGTATAAGTTTGTGTTTAAACGTTGGTGTTGTCCACAGCATTATTTCCCTAGCATGCTTCGAATTTGTTTAATATCTTGTTGAAGCTGAACGTCATTTTTCGACAAAGAAGATATTTTTTCGTGAGCATGGATCACAGTAGTATGGTCACGTCCACCAAATTCTTCGCCAATTTTCGGCAGCGAAAAATCTGTTAATTCGCGAGATAAATACATCGCGACCTGACGTGGAAAGGCAATTAACTTTGTACGTTTTTTCGCGGAAAAATCCTCTAAACGAATGTTAAAGTGCTCTCCTACTGCATTTTGAATGTCTAGTATAGTGACAGTTCTTGGCTTCGAATTAGGAATAATATCCTTTAATGCTTCAGCAGCCAAAGTCGCATTAATATCCTTGTTAACAAGTGATGAATAGGCAACGACGCGAATAAGCGCACCTTCAAGCTCCCGGATATTGGAGTCAATCTGGTTCGCAATATAGAGCATGACTTCATTTGGCACTTCTAGGCCATCAGCCTTTGCTTTTTTTCGAAGAATAGCGATACGAGTTTCCAAATCAGGAGGCGCAATATCTGTAATTAGTCCCCATTCGAATCGAGAACGTAAACGATCTTCCAATGTCGGAATTTCCTTAGGAGGACGGTCACTGGAAATAACAATTTGTTTCGATTCTTCATGCAATGTATTAAAAGTGTGGAAAAATTCTTCTTGAGTTGATTCTTTTCCAGCTAGAAATTGAATATCATCAATTAGCAGTACATCTACATTGCGATATTTATTGCGGAAATCAAGTGCCTTATTATCTCGAATTGAGTTAATAAATTCATTTGTAAATTTTTCAGATGATAAATAGACTACCTTTGCATTTGGATTGTGTTCCAATACATAATGACCAATCGCGTGCATTAAGTGTGTTTTGCCAAGCCCTACTCCCCCATAGATAAAGAACGGGTTATAAGCCTTCGCAGGTGCTTCTGCAACAGCTAGCGAGGCAGCATGTGCAAAGCGGTTACCAGAGCCAATAACAAACGTATCAAAAGTATACTTCGGGTTTAACATACCTGGTGAAATATCATGGTGATCGTCATTTTTTGCTTGGATAATCGGCGCTGGTAAATCGAAATCGTCCGAATCCTGGTTTTTTTGAACAACAAACTTAATAAGCAAGTCTTCGCCTGTAAGCTCCGTTAATATACCTGTAATCAAATGAATATAATGATTTTCAAGCCAGTCTCGAGCAAACGAATTTGGCGCAGCAATTGTCACAGTAGAACCACTACCATTGTAGGAAAGTAGTTTAGTAGACTTTAGCCACGTTTCGAAGCTTGGTTTAGAAATTTTTTGTTCAACTTGAGCCAGGACATTATTCCATAGTTCTTCTAAATGTTCCAAGCTGCTAATCTCCTTTACAGTTCAATACAATTAAAAAAGCGCATTTATAGAAACGGTAAATACGTTCATTTTACAACTAATCCACAAACTCACAAGTTGTGGATAAAAGTTAACCAAAGGCTGTGATAAAAATTATCCACAGCATATTAACAGTTGTGGATAAAATAATAAGTAATTTCAGTTTTCAACAAAGTGAAGCACAGATATCGTATCAGAAAAACAAAGCTATTTCAATAGTTTGCGAAACTTATCCACATACCTTTTATTTATGCACTTCCAAGTTGTCCACAAGGTCTGCTTATGTGAAAAAGGTGTAGATAAGTGTTGTGGATAAAAAATAATGCAAAAATTACTATACACAACTCTGTGTAAAAAAAACAAGTATTCTGTGGATAATTTATTTTATTCAGGAGAAGAGGATCGTAGGTATAGATAGGCATAGATTTGCTTAAATATATAAATTTATAAAAGTCATTGACAAAATAACTAGTTACTTTATATAATATTCAGGTCTGTATGTTGAAAAATTCAACTCATTCAGGAGGTGTCTATATAAATGAAACGTACTTACCAACCAAAGAAACGTAAGCACAGCAAAGTTCACGGTTTCCGCGCACGTATGAGCACGAAAAACGGTCGCAAAGTTCTTGCTGCTCGTCGTCGTAAAGGAAGAAAAGTATTATCAGCATAAAATAAGTCCACTGAGACACATCAGTGGTCTTTTTTTTCTTTATTTTTGGTAAACCTAGAAATGAGGATCAAAGGATAATTATCGAGTAGCAGGTGAAAGTAATGAAAAAACGCCAACGAGTGAAAAAAAATGATGATTTTCAAAAGGTGTTTAAGAAGGGTAAATCTTTCGCTAACCGTCAGTTTGTCGTATATTTTTTAGAAAAAGAGGGGCAAACAGAATTTCGTGTAGGATTATCGGTTAGCAAAAAACTAGGGAATGCAGTAACACGCAACCAGATCAAGCGCTATATTCGACAAAGTATTCATGAATTAAAAGATGAGCTAAAGCAGAATATGGACTATGTTATTATCGCCAGACAACCGGCGGCCACTATGGATTTTTATGAAGTAAAACAAAGTTTGCAGCATGTACTACGAATCGCAAAAGTATTGAAGAAGACGTAATATGGATGGCAACCAAAGTGGTGAAATAGAAGCGTTTCTGCGTGAAAGTGAAGTCGCTGAAAATACGCGTAGGGGTATTTTGAAGATAGAATTTCACTGCGATATGTGAATGATTAGTAACATTACTTAGCAAATATATGTACATTGTTAGAATATTTAGTAGAGTGAAACGTTATTTGCATGATAAAATAACTGATAACTTTATTCAATAGCAGGAAACTGTAAATGTATAAAGAAGAGAACGCATATAGTTTTAGAAAAAGTGAATAGTATTTGTAGGGGGAAGAAGGTTGAAGAAACAACTTTGGGTAATTTTGTCGCTAGCATCAGTAGTATTACTACTATCTGGTTGTACAGAGTTCAAAGAACCAATCTCCAAAGAAAGCACAGGCTTCTGGAATGAATTCATTGTTTGGCCTTTAGTGTCAGCGATTAAATATTTTGCTGATATGCTCGGTTCATATGCATGGGGGATCATTGTTGTAACGATTATTATTCGTTTAGCCGTTCTTCCATTGATGATTAAACAAACAAAGAGCTCTAAAAAAATGCAAGAAATTCAGCCGAAATTGAAGGAATTGCAAAAGAAGTATGCTTCTAAGGATGCGCAGACACAGCAACAGTATCAGCAAGAGATGATGAAGCTTATGAGTGAGTCTGGTGTCAATCCACTTGCTGGATGTTTACCTGTATTCATTCAAATGCCAATTTTAATGGGTTTCTACCATGCGATTAGTCGTATGAATGCTACAGAGGCTTTCGAATTAGGGAATTTCTTTATTTTCCCGTTAGCAGATCCTGCACCGGCATTAGCAATTACTGCTGGTTTAATGCAATTTATCGTTTTACGTACGGGCCCAGCGATGGATAACCCTCAAATGAAAATAATGATGTATATTATGCCATTTATGATTATTGCTTTCGGTATGGCATTACCAGCAGCATTATCACTATACTGGGTAATCGGTAACATTATTTCGATTGCTCAAAACCTGTTTATTTATAAACCTTGGAAAAAAGATAAAACACAACCTGCTCAAAATGGAGGGGCTAAAAAGTGAAACAACTTACGCAAATAGGCGCAACAACACAAGAAGCGATCTCATTGGCGTTACAGAAACTTGGCAAAACCCGTGAACAAGTAGATGTTGAAGTTTTACAAGAAGGTAAAAAAGGATTTTTAGGTTTTGGGGCACGATCTGCAGAAGTTCGTGTAACAGTAAAGGAAGTACAGGTTCGACCAACAAGTGAGACAGAAAAAGCTGAACAGCAAAATACGACTCAATTTGTCGAACCAACAGTAATAGATGATGTTGAAACAATAAGTTCACAAGTTTCTGAACAACAAAGTGATATCGAAGCTGTTCAACAAGTCGTAGAGGAACAAAAAGAGGAAGAAGAAACCTCGGTAAACCCAATTGAAGATGCAAAGAATTATTTAGTCAATATTGCTGAACAATTGGATATTCATGATCTTGAAATTGAAACGACACGTGAAGGGAAATATGTATTATTTCAACTGAAAAGCGAGAAAGCTGCACTGCTTATAGGGAAACGTGGTCAAACATTAAATTCCTTGCAGCAATTAACACACCTTGTGTTAAATAAAAGTGCCAAGCAGTTCTTAATGGTGAAATTAGACGTAGAAAACTACCGTGAGCGTCGTCAAGAAGCATTGGAGTTACTCGCAGATCGTATGGCGGATAAAGCACTTCGCTTAAATCAGCGTGTGACGTTTGAGCCAATGCAGTCGTACGAAAGAAAAGTTATTCATAATCAATTGGCAAATCGCCTTGATATTGAAACATACTCAGAAGGAACGGAGCCTAATCGTTATTTAGTCATTGAACCTGTAAAAAACGACTAAACTTCGTAAAAAACATACAGACAAAGCTAAAGTCATTTTATCGTCATGATAAAATGACTTTTTTATGTTGTTGAAAAACAATTATGTCAGTGAAATTAAGGTGTTCTATTAAAGAAAGTATGGCTCTTCGGCAAAACGAGGGGTTGATTTCCGTTCCGACTGGGCGCTTTGTTGTTGTTGCTGCCGCTTCGCTTACGCACAGATAAAATATTTGTTGCTGTCGCTACGCTTTCGCACAGAGCAAAGCTTCCTGGGGGCGTCCGATGAGCCGCTTGGGCCAACAGATGTTTTTTGCGCGAAAGCGAAGTGCTAACGTAGCGGCAGCAAAAGGGTTTCATTCTGTGCGAAAGCGTAGTGCAACGAAGCGACAGCAACAGCACCGATGTTGGTCACGAAGGCGTTATCACAGGACGTGATGGTTTTAGCCTTCGTTCCCCTATTTGCTCGCTCCAGGGTCTCATCTGTGACGCTAATCCCCAATGAGTCTCCCAGCTTCCACTCCAATCAACCACTTTACATTTGCATATATCTTTTGGCATGACACTAATATATTAAAATGAAACTTCAGCAATGTTTTATCTATGCGAAAGCAAAACGACAGTAATAACAGATGTACAATCACTTCACTGCAATAAGTCTATTTTGTTCGATTATGGTGAATAGCCATAGTGTTCACTCATGAATTGAATAAAATTTATAAAAGTTCTACGCTATCGTTGATTGGAGTGGAAGGCTACTCGACTCCCGTGGGAAAGCGAGTAGCCTGGAACGGAAATCACCCTCATTTAAAGCGCCACAACATTTACAAAGATTCCATCGACCATTTTGATTTTTTATCTGTTAAAGCAACTAACTATAAGAGTTTTAATTGTGGACAACCAAGGGCATAGTTTTCGTTTAGGCTAAAGAATTATATTTTATAACGATCGCAATTTTTGTCGAAATACGTGCTATAATGTAGAGCTTTCTGATTATCCACAATTGGAAATTATCCTTACTTTAGATTTTGCAGAAAATATGTTAGTCTAAGGTGTTAGTAAGTATTGGTCGGTTTTTATTTATCCACATGTGGATAACGTTAAGGAGGTCATTAAATGGAGTTCGATACAATTGCTGCGATATCCACACCTATGGGTGAAGGAGCTATTGCTATTGTTCGCTTAAGTGGGGACGAAGCAGTCGCAATTGCAGATAAAATATTCAGATCGCCTGGTGGAAAAAGTTTAACAACGAAGGCTTCACATACAATTCATTATGGCCATTTGGTCGATCCAAAAACAAATGAGATTGTAGAGGAAGTAATGCTGTCATTAATGCGCGGACCTAAAACATTCACTCGTGAGGATGTAATAGAAATAAACTGTCACGGGGGACTTGTTTCGGTGAACCGTGTATTAAAGCTAGTATTAACAAATGGGGCAAGACTCGCAGAGCCAGGTGAATTTACAAAACGCGCGTTTTTAAATGGACGTATCGATTTATCACAAGCTGAAGCAGTCATGGATTTAATAAGAGCGAAAACAGATAGAGCGATGAATGTAGCGTTAGGACAAATGGATGGCAAATTATCGCGTTTAATTGGTGACTTACGCCAAGCGTTACTAGAGACATTAGCGCAAGTTGAGGTTAATATAGATTATCCGGAGTATGATGATGTAGAAGAGATGACAGTACCAGTATTAGTAGAGAAATGTACATGGGTACGGAATGAAATTATAAAACTTTTGCAAACATCTTCTCAGGGGAAAATATTACGAGAGGGTCTATCAACTGTTATTTTAGGTCGCCCAAACGTTGGGAAATCTTCTCTTTTAAATAGTTTAGTACAGGAGAATAAGGCTATTGTGACAGATATTGCAGGGACAACTCGTGATATTATAGAAGAGTACGTGAATGTACGTGGTGTTCCGCTTCGTTTAGTCGATACAGCTGGTATTCGAGAGACAGAGGATATCGTTGAACGAATTGGGGTTGAACGTTCTCGTGAGGCGTTGCGTAGCGCGGATTTAATTTTATTTGTGTTAAACTACGCAGAGGAATTGACTGCCGAGGATGAGCGTCTATTCGAAACCATTAAAGCGATGGATTACATCGTTATTGTTAATAAAACAGATCTACCGCAAAAAGTTGATTTAGCACATGTCAAAGAGCTAGCAGGTAATCGTCGCGTTGTGACAACTTCTCTTTTACAAGAAGAGGGTATTGCAGAGCTAGAGGAAGCGATTGCCGCGTTATTCTTTGAAGGGCAAATTGAAGCGGGCGATTTAACATATGTTTCAAATGCAAGACATATTGCATTACTTCATCAAGCACAAGCAACGGTCGAGGATGCATTAGCTGCAGCACAAACTGGTGTACCTGTTGATATGGTGCAAATAGATGTAACAAGAACATGGGAATTACTTGGTGAAATTATAGGTGACACAGTACAGGAAAGCCTAATCAATCAGTTATTTTCACAGTTCTGCTTAGGAAAATAATTTTACTAAAGAAAGGAAGATACGAGCTATGCCAACAAAATATGAGGCAGGCACGTTTGATGTTATCGTAATTGGCGCAGGTCACGCAGGTTCTGAAGCTGCATACGCCGCAGCCAAAATGGGTGCTAACACACTGATGTTAACAATCAATTTAGATATGATTGCATTTATGCCATGCAATCCTTCCATTGGTGGTCCTGCCAAAGGAATCGTAGTACGAGAAATTGACGCATTAGGTGGCGTCATGGGGAAAGTTATTGATAAAACGCATATTCAAATGCGTATGTTAAATACAGGGAAAGGTCCTGCTGTGCGTGCATTACGTGCGCAAGCGGACAAAGTTTTATACCAACAAGAAATGAAAAGCGTGTTGGAGGAAACTGAAAACTTAACAATGCACCAAGGTATGGTGGAAGAGCTAATTATCGAAGACGGGGAAGTAAAAGGTGTTATTACACAAATCGGTGCTATTTACCGCGCTAAAACAGTGGTTATTACAACAGGTACATTCCTTCGCGGTGAAATCATTATTGGAGACATAAAGTATTCAAGTGGTCCTAATAACCAACAACCGTCCATTCGTTTAGCAGATAACTTAAAAGAGATTGGCTTTGACCTTGTGCGTTTTAAAACAGGTACACCACCACGAGTGAATAGCCGTACCATTGATTATGATAAAACAGAGATTCAACCAGGGGATGATGTTCCACGTGCATTCAGCTTTGAAACAACTGAATTCATCATGGATCAGTTGCCTTGCTGGCTGACTTATACAAGCCTAGAAACACATGAAATTATCGAGGCAAATCTACACCTTTCACCGATGTACTCAGGGATGATTAAAGGTACTGGTCCACGTTATTGCCCTTCTATTGAAGACAAAGTTGTGCGATTTAACGATAAACCGCGCCACCAAATTTTCTTAGAGCCAGAAGGTCGCAATACACGTGAAGTGTATGTACAAGGTTTATCCACTAGCTTACCAGAGCATGTACAAACACGTTTACTAAAATCAATTCCAGGCTTAGAAAAAGCAGAAATGATGCGAGCTGGCTATGCTATTGAGTACGATGCAATCGTGCCAACACAATTATGGCCAACTTTAGAAACAAAACGTATTAAAGGCTTATATACTGCTGGTCAAATCAATGGTACATCAGGTTACGAGGAAGCGGCAGCTCAAGGCTTAATGGCTGGGCTGAATGCTGCTGCTAATGTGCTTGGAAAAGAAGAATTAATCTTAGGTCGTTCAGATGCTTATATTGGCGTATTAATTGATGATCTAGTAACAAAGGGAACAAATGAACCGTATCGCTTACTAACATCTCGCGCAGAGTATCGTTTACTACTCCGTCATGATAACGCTGATTTACGTTTGGTAGAACTAGGTTATAATATGGGAATGATTACTGAGGAAAGATATGCAACATTCAATGAGAAAAAAGAGCTGATTGATAACGAAATTGCACGTCTTCGTGAAGTTATTATTAAACCAAATGAAACAACACAAGCTGTTATCCGTTCTGTGGGTGGCAGTGAACTAAAAGATGGTATTCGTGGAGCGGATTTATTAAAACGTACAGAAATGCATTATGGTTTAATTTCTTCGTTAATTCCAGCAGACATAGAGTTTTCGGATGAAGTGAAGGAACAAATTGAAATTCAGCTTAAATATGAAGGCTATATTGAAAAAGCATTGCAACAAGTTGAAAAGCTTCATAAAATGGAGAATAAAAAAATCCCTGAAAATATTGATTATGATGCTATTTCGGGTCTAGCAACAGAAGCTCGACAAAAATTAAAACAAGTTACACCACTTTCCATTGCCCAAGCATCGCGAATCTCAGGTGTAAACCCAGCAGATATTTCAATATTACTTGTTTATATTGAGCAAGGTAAAATCGCACGCGTCAGCGGCGAATAATTAAGAACAGTAAAGTGAATATGAGGCGGGCATACCTTTGTGCCCGCTTCCTATTTTTAAGGCTATGCTATTTTTATATAGTTGATTTGGGGATGTGAACGTGCTTACAAATCAATAATAGGGATAGTAAGGCCATTTAGAAAAAGGAGACTTTACATGAACGAACAACAATTTATCGAGGCTTTAAAGAAAAAGGGCATCGAACTTTCTGAAAAACAGATTGCACAATTCAAAAAATACTTTGAATTACTTGTTGAGTGGAATGAAAAGATGAACTTAACAGCTATTACCGATTTAGAAGGTGTTTATTTAAAGCATTTTTATGATTCGATTAGTGCCTCTTTCTATTTTGATTTTTCAAAAGTAACGACAGTTTGTGATGTTGGAGCAGGTGCTGGTTTCCCAAGTATTCCAATTAAAATCTGTTTCCCACATTTACATGTAACAATTGTCGATTCTTTAAATAAAAGAATTACATTTTTAAATCATTTAAGTGATGAGTTACAATTAGAGAATATGAATTTTGTACATGCGCGTGCAGAGGAATTTGCTCAAAATGCGAAGTATCGTGAACAGTTTGATGTTGTAACAGCTCGTGCAGTAGCCCGATTATCGGTCTTATCAGAGTTATGTGTACCACTAGCAAAACAAGGTGGCTATTTTGTTGCTTTAAAAGCAGCAGCTGGTGCGGAGGAATTAAAAGATGCAAAAAAAGCATTGACTACATTAGGTGTTGCACTAAAAGAAGAATTTTCTTTCCAGCTACCTGTTGAAGAAAGTGACCGCATGTTATATATCTTTGATAAAATAAAAGGAACACCGAAAAAATATCCGCGTAAACCAGGTGTACCAAATAAAACACCGATTCAATAATTAGTGTTTCATGTGAAACTTCTCAAAGTAGAAAATATTTTTTCTATTTTGAGCATACATACTAGTTATGGGTGGTTCACGCAAATGACATCTATGAACTATATACATTTTAAGAAATATAATAAATAATAATAGAATAAAACAGAGCAAGATAGTTACTTAAAGGTGGTGCCACTTGGATGAAAAGTCCTTTTTCACGTTTTTTTGGAGGCGGGAATAAAACTGAGCCTATTGTGAAAAATGAAGTAGAACAAGCAGAGGCGGTTCATGCAGCAGAAGAGGTTTTAAAGCTGCCTATTGATCAAATTGTGCCTAACCGTTTTCAGCCACGTACTATTTTTGATGATGAAAAAATTGAAGAATTATCAAGAACCATTCATACGCATGGTGTGATTCAGCCAATCGTTGTACGTAAAACAACAGAAAATCAATATGAAATCATTGCTGGTGAGCGTCGTTATCGAGCAATGAAAAAGCTACAATGGACAGAAGTTCCGGCAATTATAAGAAATTTAACTGATAAGGAAACTGCCTCTATCGCGTTAATTGAGAACCTACAGCGTGAGGAATTAACATCAATTGAAGAAGCTGTTGCCTATCAAAAATTATTAGAGCTTCATGAGCTGACACAAGAAGCTTTAGCCCAACGACTTGGAAAAGGACAATCCACGGTAGCTAATAAATTACGTTTATTAAAGCTGCCTGAAGAAGTGCAGCAAGCTATTTTGAAGCGTGAAATCTCTGAACGACATGCACGAGCATTAATTGCAATTAAAGATCAGCCATTACAGCTAGAAGTTTTACAACAAACGATTGAAAATGATTGGAACGTTCGTCAGTTAGAAGAGCAGATTTATTCTTTATTACATCCAGAGGCAGAAGTTCAAGAAGAAGCGGAACCGAAGAAAGTAAAGCCGAAACGTAAGGCCATTAGTAAAGACGTACGTATTGCTTTAAATACGATTAAACAATCGTTATCTATGGTAACAAAGAGCGGTATAACAGTTAAGACTGAAGAAGAAGATACAGAGGAATATTATCAAATTACAGTGAAAATACCTAAAAAGAAAAAGTCTTGAGTCGTGATTGAAGTTTTATTTGAAAAATAAAGAAAGACTTTTATGACATCTTCAAAATTGGGGATGTCATCTGTATAACATATATCATGTATATAAGTTGATTGGAGTGGTGGTTGGACGCCCCAGCAGGAACGGAAATCAACCCCACGTTATGATGATCAGTGGATTTTATATCTCTGTACGGAGGAGACATCTCAGTAATATTTCTGAGATGTCTCCTTTTTTTGCATATATTCTTAATATTTTATACAACTCTGTTCTGTTTTTTTGATAGAATGTAAGTAAGATAGAGGTATTTAACTTCTTTCAGCAAGTATTTTTTGTACCGAAAGCGTAGCGACAGGTACAGAAGTCTCTCACCTCTATAAGTGGTAATATGAATGCGGGTTTAAGTTACTTTTCAGCGGGTGTCCAAACATCCGCTGAAAGAAGTTAAAGCCTCCGGCGGATGTCACGGATTCGGAAAGGAGTACTTTGTGCAAGCACAAAGCCGAATCCGGACACAATTATGCCGAGGCATAATTGATCAGTGATTTTACAAATGATTTATCAAAGTGAACTTTGATAGATGAAAGCAGGTGCTTTTAAATGGGTAGAATTATAGCAATCGCCAATCAAAAGGGTGGCGTAGGAAAAACAACGACATCGGTCAATTTGAGCGCTTGTCTAGCATATTTAGGAAAGAAAGTGCTCTTAATCGATACTGACCCACAAGGAAATACAACAAGTGGACTTGGTGTTAATAAGGGAGAACTTCATGGCTGTATTTATGATGTGTTAATTGATGATGAAAAAGTTGAAAACGTCATTCAACAAACAAACGTCGAAAACTTATCAATCATTCCAGCGACCATTTCATTAGCAGGGGCAGAAATTGAATTGGTTTCGACCATTTCCAGAGAAGTACGTTTAAAGCATGCACTTCAAGATGTAAAAGAAGACTATGATTATATTATTATTGATTGCCCGCCTTCGTTAGGGTTACTAACAATTAATGCTTTAACGGCTTCGGATGCACTCATTATTCCTGTACAATGCGAATATTACGCATTAGAGGGATTAAGCCAGTTGCTATCAACTGTCCGTTTAGTGCAAAAACATTTAAATCAGCAATTATACATTGATGGTGTATTATTGACGATGCTTGATGCACGAACAAACTTAGGCTTACAAGTTATTGATGAAGTAAAAAAATATTTCCAAGAAAAAGTATACAAAACAATTATTCCTCGTAATGTGCGATTAAGTGAGGCGCCAAGTCATGGGCAGCCCATTATCACTTATGACGCAAAATCAAGAGGTGCAGAAGTGTATTTAGAGATGGCGAGGGAAGTGATTAAAAATGGCTAAAGGTTTAGGAAGAGGCATAAGTGCATTATTTCCTGGGGAGTCTTTAGAACAAAGTGGGCAAGTGGAAGAAATACAATTAGACCTTATCGTCGCAAATCCATTTCAGCCTCGTAAAATTTTCGATGAAGAAACTTTACAAGAATTAGCTGACTCTATACAGGAACATGGTATTTTACAGCCAATTGCTGTACGTAAAAAGGGACGTAAATATGAAATCGTAGCTGGAGAACGACGTTATAGAGCAACTCAATTAGCAGGGTTAGTGGTTATTCCAGCTATTATAAAAGAGCTATCAGATACGCAAATGATGGAACTAGCTATTTTAGAAAATCTACAGCGTGAAGATCTGACAGTTATTGAAGAGGCTGAGGCATACCAAAGCTTAATGGAAAACTTACATTTAACACAAGAGGAGCTATCCAAACGATTAGGGAAGAGTAGACCACATATTGCCAATCATGTTCGTTTACTGGCATTACCAGAGGATGTTCGTGAGTTTATGAACGATGGAACATTATCGATGGGACAAGGACGAGCGTTACTTGGATTAAAGAATAAAAGAAGAATATCAGAAGTGGCAAATAAGGTCATTAAACAAGGTTTAAATGTGCGACAAGTTGAAATGTTAGTACACAACTTAAATGAAGAAGTTTCACGTGAAACAACTCAACCAAAGAAAAAGGATATATTTGTTGCAGCTAAGGAATCACAGTTACGTGATTACTTTGGAACAAATGTACAAATTAGAAAAGCTAATAATAAAGGGAAAATTGAAATTGAATTTTACTCTGAAGATGATTTAGAACGCATTTTAGAAATACTAAATTTACAGGAAGAGTAAGAGAAATATCGATAACGTAATCAGAGCGCCGAACTACAAGGCGCTCTCTATTTTTCTAGAGAGAAGGAAGGTAGGGACGTGGTATTACTAGGGGCATTAATTAATGCTCTGCTTATTATGGCAGGTGCATTAGTAGGACGCATTTTTAAAAATATACCTGAATCGATGAAGTCTACTGTATTATCAATTATCGGTTTAGCAGTTGCACTTTTAGGCATTAAAATGGGCTTTGAAAGTGATAATTTTATTATTTTAATGATAAGTTTAGTGATCGGTACAGTAATTGGTGAGTGGTTAGATTTAGATAAGCAAATGAATAGACTTGGACAATGGGTAGAATCTTTATTCAGCAAAAATCGTACTGATAACAATCAAATTAGCATAGCAGAAGGTTTTGTAACGGCTTCTTTAATATTTGTAGTTGGCTCTATGGGCGTCATTGGTGCGCTCGATAGTGGTTTGCGTAATGATCATAATGTACTGATTACGAAAGGATTAATCGATGGATTTATTTCGATAATATTAGCATCTACATTAGGTATTGGTGTGCTATTATCTGCATTCCCTGTATTCGTCTATCAAGGATTAATTGCACTTTTTGCAGGTATTATTAGCTCCTTTATACCAGATGCAGCACTACAAATGTTTATTCATGAAATGACTGCTGTAGGCGGTGTTATGATTTTTGCCATTGGTTTAAATATAGCAGGCTTAACTAAGATCAAGGCTGCTAACTTGTTGCCAAGTCTCATCGTTGTCGGTATTGCGGTTGCTATCTTCTATATGTTTCAGTGAATAACGATGTGCAGCAAGTAATAACGCTCTTGAAAGCTTTTCAGCCATTGCATAGGAAATATGAAGTCTTGTATTTTGTAAAACAAGCATTTCCATAAAGCCTCCAACATTGACTATTCCTTTAATGGAAATATCACCGATTGGAGGTAATTGTTTTTTTACAGCTTTTCCCGGAAAAATAGGTCCGTTCTGTACAGAAATATGTCCAACATTTTGTTCACTTCCAAGACATGCATCAATCGCAATAATGAAAGGTTTTATAGTATGATTGTGTAGCTGTTGCATAGTAGTGTCTAAATTAAGAGCATGCAAAGGATTGTCTAAAGAGCCAACAATTTCATGTGGAAAACTAACTGACTTTTTTAGGAAGCTACCTGTTAACGGCCCAAGTGTATCACCTGTACAACGGTCACTTCCAATACAACAGAAAATAAGGCGTTCATGATGAAATGGTATATGTTCTAAAAATAATGTACTTAATTGCCAAACGATATTTTTACTTTCATGATGAAGAGAATAAGGGAGTAACAATTTTGGTATAGTATTCATAAAAAAACTCGCTTTCCTTTTTATTTGTAAGAAGTGCTCGATTTTTATGCAGTATACGCAAATTTTTAGCAAGTTATTCAAGAGGTGGTAATAATGGATTGGTTTAGTGAAAAGGTATTAAGTAACTTATGGGATAAGTTGATATCAGAGGAGCTTTGGATAAATATCACAGAAGCTTCAATTAAGATTACGGTTATTTTGATCGCATCGTGGTTAGCTGTCCGATTAGGTAAAAAGTTTATTAAAAAAGTGTTTTTAATGCGAATGAGTTCACCTTTAAACCACTCAGAACGCCGGCAAAAAACAATTTCAAAATTATTACAAAGTATTATCTCCTATGCCGTTTATTTTTCAGCAATCATGGCTATTCTTCCTATCTTACACATTCAGATAGCAGGTTTATTGGCGGGAGCGGGGATTCTCGGTTTAGCAATCGGTTTCGGTGCGCAGAGCTTAGTGAAGGATGTCATTACTGGATTCTTTATTATTTTTGAAGATCAATTTGGCGTTGGAGATTATATAAAAATAAATGCAGCTGAAGGAACTGTTATAGAAATCGGTTTACGTACGACGAAGATTAATGGTTCTACAGGAGAGCAGTTTATTATTCCGAATGGTTCAATTGGTGATGTTGTCAATTACTCTGTCAACAACTCTAAAATTCATATAGATTTACAAATGACGACCGATGCCGATTTTGAAAGAGCTGAATCTATTATTAAAAAGTATTTAAATACTTTACCTGACATTCATAAGGAACTTGTAGCAGTACCTGTCTTTTTAGGTGTCCAAAATGTTAAGGGTACAGAAGTAACGATTCGTATAGTCGCAGAAACATTGCCACAACAACAATACGGGGTGGCTCGTACTATTCGTCGTGATGTTACAAAACTCTTTGAAGAAAATAATATACCAATGGCTCATCAAAAAATGATGTTCTACGGTGTGAATGGAAAAGATGAGGGGGATGGTGAATAATATGGAACCGAAGAAATTTGGTCTAAATGATATTGTTGAAATGAAAAAGCAGCACCCATGTGGCACAAATGAGTGGAAGATTATTCGTATGGGGGCGGATGTGCGTATTAAATGTGAAGGCTGTCAGCATAGCGTCATGATTCCACGCCGCGAATTTGAGAAAAAAATGAAAAAGGTTTTAATTTCCGCTAGTGAAGACTAGTTTGTATCTTCAATCAGTAGGTGTTCGGACACCCATTGATTGAAGACACAGCCTCCGGACGTAATTACGCCAAGGCGAAATTGATGTGTATTAGACTTTTTATGAGTGAATCAATATAATAGATAAGGTTATACAGTGATTCATCAGTGAGGACTTCTGTAACCTCACAGTATCCGTTAGTACGGGAAATAAGAACAAATTTGAACAGATCATAGAAAGGTTGTGTCCATTCATGGCATTAACAGCTGGAATCGTTGGTTTACCTAACGTTGGAAAATCAACATTATTTAACGCAATTACAAAAGCGGGCGCATTGGCTGCAAACTATCCATTCGCAACAATCGATCCGAACGTCGGTATTGTTGAAGTACCAGATGCACGTTTAGATAAATTAACAGAATTAGTAATACCTAAAAAAACAGTACCAACGGCATTTGAGTTCACAGATATTGCTGGGATCGTAAAAGGCGCTTCAAAGGGTGAAGGGTTAGGGAACAAATTCCTTGCTCATATTCGTGAAGTAGATGCAATTTGCCAAGTTGTACGTTGCTTTGTTGATGAAAATATTACGCACGTATCAGGTGCAGTTGATCCGATTGACGATATTGAGGTCATTAATTTAGAGCTTGCACTTGCTGATTTAGAATCTGTTGATAAGCGATTACAACGTGTTGGCAAAATGGCAAAGCAAAAAGATAAAGAAGCAATGATTGAAGAACCAATTCTTGTGAAAGTTAAAGAACAATTAGAAAACGGTCGACCAGCACGTGCTACAGAACTTTCAGAAGACGAGCTAAAGGTTATTAAAGGACTTCATCTTTTAACAATTAAACCTATGCTTTATGTGGCAAATGTTTCAGAAGATGAAGTAGCTGACGCAGATAATAACGAGTATGTACAAAAGGTACGTGAGTATGCAGCTGCTGAAGGAGCTCAAGTTATCACAATTTGTGCAAAAATCGAGGAAGAAATTTCTGAGCTTGATGATGAAGAAAAAGCAATGTTCTTAGAAGAACTAGGCATTAAAGAATCTGGTTTAGACCAATTAATCCGTACTTCATATGATTTACTAGGACTAGCAACATACTTCACTGCTGGGGTACAAGAGGTACGTGCATGGACGTTCCGTAAAGGTATGAAGGCACCACAATGTGCAGGAGTCATTCATACAGACTTTGAACGTGGATTTATTCGTGCAGAAACAGTTGCTTTCGATGATTTAGTAGAAGCTGGTTCTCAACCTGCTGCCAAAGAAGCTGGTAAAGTACGTCTTGAAGGTAAAGAGTATGTTGTGCAAGACGGCGATATTATGTTATTCCGTTTCAACGTGTAAAATACGAGCAGAGGCAATCTTTAAGTAGATTGCCTTTTTTGTCTATATACTTGTCTGAATTTTCAATCTAAAAAAGGAGGTTAGTATGAACATATTACAAATAAAAGAACGTGGTTTAGAGATTGAACAGCTAGGTAGATTACCAGAAGATATACTAGAGCTTATTTATGAGCATCAATTGTTTAAGCTATTCACTGTAAAGGAATTAGGCGGTAAAGATTTAGATCTACTAGAGGGCATTAAAGTATTCCAGCAGATGTCTGCACTTGATGGCAACTTTGGCTGGCTTGTCACAATAGGGACAGGGGGTAACGCGTTTATTCCAACATTGAACAAAGAGGTTTGTGAAAAAATATTTTCACCAAGAAATGCAGTCATAGCAGGTAGTGGCTATCCTACGGGTACAGCAGTAAAAATAGATAATGGTTATAGAGTAACAGGTCAATGGAAGTATTGTAGTGGAGCAGATTATGCTACAACTTTTACGATGAATTGCTTTGTCGAGAATGAGGGTATTAGAACAGATGAAATAATTAGTTGCTCAATAAATAGTGATCATGTAGAGGTTCTTGATGATTGGCGAGCAATGGGCTTAAAAGCGACAGCTAGTCATACGATTCGTGTGCAAAATGTTTGGGTACCACAAGAGGAAACATTCCAATTAGGCACAATTAAAAACAAGTATGGAAGTGCGGTACATAGTTTTCCGTTTGGTGCATTTGCAGAAGCCTCTTTTATAAGCGTTTGTCTTGGGATAACAGAAAATTTCTTAGAAGAGGCATCTATTTTAGCAAAGCAAAGAAAGCATGATCCAAGCCGTACTGAACGTATGGGCGCAATACAATTTCTATTGATGAAGCAACAGAAGAACTTTAGACAGCTTGAAGAGAAATTTTACTCAAAGTTGAATGAATACTGGCAAAAACATAAAGAAGGTCATGAGTTGACTGAAGAAGAGCTACAACAATTTTCACGAATAAGTAAAGATACTGCAGCGGCTTGTATAGACATTGCCAATAGCTTAATACGTAGGCTTGGTATGGATGCAATTACGGAGACATCTTCAATTAATCGAATTTGGAGAAATTTATATACAGCAGCACAGCATGGTTTTTTAACGTTGTGAATTTGTGTAAAAAACAGAATCTTCTTGGAGATAAGCAGATTCTGTTTGTAACGTGACTCTCAGCAAAGTTATTTCTTTTCCTCGGGCAAATTTACATAAAGCTTAGGTAAATGAGGATCATCCTGTATTAATGCATTTTTTGGGTATTTACGTAATTCTTTATACATGGAAAAATCACCGACTGCTCCAGCGATTAAAAAAGCACCCACTAATACTAAAACAGTACTGTTAAAGTAGAAACCAGTAATTGTCGGGAGAACACCAGTTGTCCAAAATGGAAGTAATAAAGCTTTTTTCATTGCATGATTCGGTAACGGTTGTTCAGTTGTTGCGTACGCTATGCCAAGCTCTAAATTCAGGCCATATTTTAATGATTTAAAGGGTACGCCTCCAAAGACCATAAAGCCAATTAAATGAAAGGCTTCATGTAAGACAATGAAAACAATATACAGAATAACGAAAAGGATAGATCCAATCATCATATTCCAAAATGAAAAATCAAAATCTTTAAAGCAAATATATTGAATAGCTACAAACAATATGACGAGACCACTTGTGACAACAATATTGTCCATCATTAGTTTTTTTATATCCAACTCTATTACGATAGGTTCTTTATCTGGTTGCATGAAGATCCTCCGTTCATTCATGAATTAAGTTCATTATATAGAAAGAATTGTTTGATTGCGACTTGAAAGACATGTATCTATATGTTACAATTCATTGATGTGAGTAATAATTATTACTTGCTCCTTGCTCCCTTTTATAGGAGAGCCTAAGTCCATAAGGAGGTGTAAACAGATGAGAAAATACGAATTAATGTACATCGTACGTCCGAACATTGAAGACGAAGCGAAGAAAGCTTTAGTTGAACGTTTCAACGAAATCTTAACTTCTAACGGTGCAGAAGTCATCGAATCAAAAGAGTGGGGCAAACGCCGCTTAGCTTATGAAATTCAAGACTTCCGCGAAGGTTTCTACCAAATCGTGAAAGTAAACGCTACTTCAGAAGCAATTAACGAATACACACGTCTTGCTAACATTAGCGAAGATATC
>NZ_JBHZDH010000064.1:0-26158 GCF_042755925.1 Lysinibacillus sp. NPDC059133
ATAGTCGCGCGATGAGAGAGAATACCCGCGGAAGCAGAGAGAATACCCGCGGAAGCAGAGAGAATACCCGCGGAAGCAGAGGAAATACCCGCGGAAGCAGAGAGAATACCCGCGGAAGCAGGGAGAATACCCGCGGGCAGAGAGAATACCCGCGGAAGCAGAGCGAATACCCGCGGAAGCAGAGTGAATACCCGCGGAAGAAGCGGAGGGAATATCCGCGGGAGCAGAGGGAATATCCGCGGGAGCAGAGGGAATACCCGCGGGCAGAGAGAATACTCGCGGAAGCAGGGAGAATACCCGCGGGCAGAGAGAATACCCGCGGAAGCAGAGGAAATACCCGCGGAAGCAGAGGAAATACCCGCGGAAGCAGAGAGAATACCCGCGGAAGCAGAGTGAATACCCGCGAAAGCAGATCGAATACCCAAGAAAGCACATGGAATACCGTGATGAGAATACTTACAATTAAAAATCTCTCATTGTTCTATTAAGAATAATGAGAGTATTTTTTTGCCTATTGTACATTAAATTCAATTGTTGCTGATGGTTTGTACTCCGTTTTTTGTTCATTCGGGTCTTCTGTGTAAAAGCCAGTGCTCCCTTTTACGATATAATGTCCTTTTGGAAAATGACCTTTCATTGTTTGTTTCATAAATTCAACGAGTTTAGGTTCTGAAAATTCGTCGTACACGCCTCCGCTCGTGTAGACCTCTTCGTAGGGCACATTTCTTTCAAGAATACGTGTAATTAGTGGAGTATCCATTACACTAGGTATTTCAAAATTCCGTGTCGTCTCCTGCAAATTAAATAAAAATGGGGAGCCTCCATGGTAAATAGTTACGTTTTGAGCCTGCCCTACATATGTGAGCTTAGCCGTTATTTTTATGGATTCCCCCTCAGTGAAGGTGGGTTTGGAAATAGATAGTTCATAAAGAAAGTCTTCCTGTTGTGAAGTAGCCGTTTGTGAATAGTTCTTACTTGGCGGGGGCTTTAATGCTTCTTTTTCCTGACAGGCGGCAACTAGGAGTAGCATAGAGATTAACAGTAAAAATTTTTTTGGCATACAATCCTCCTTTAGGGTAGTGGACGTTGGGGTAGACAAAATGTTACTAAATTTCCTGTAACATTTATGACATTGCATTCAAATTTTGTAAATGCTATGGTGGTAAATGAGGTGATTTTTTGTGGAAAAATTTGATATTGCAATTATAGGCGCAGGTCCTGGGGGCTATGTGGCAGCTATTCATGCAGCAAAAAGTGGCAAGAAGGTCGCTTTAGTAGAGCGCGATAAAGTAGGAGGAGCCTGCTATAATGTCGGCTGTATTCCTTCGAAAATATTGTTGGAGCATAGTAAGCTTATTCAAGAAATAAACCGTGGTAATGACTGGGGCATTGAAACTTCTACAGTCAATGTGAATTTTCCACGATTGATGAAACGTAAGGATGCTATTATTGACGAGCTTTTAACAAATATTGAGGGCTATATTTTGAGCAATCAAATTACCTTTTATCGAGGAGAAGCGGCAGTATCTAATGACTTGACTGTAACAGTTGATAATGAGAACTTTACAGCAACGGATGTTATTTTAGCAACCGGAAGTAAACCATTTGTACCACCATTTGAAGGTTTAGAAACGTCTTCCTATTATACAACGGATACATTTTTTGATCTTGAAGAACTGCCAAAGCAATTAACAATTATCGGTGGTGGTGTTATTGCAGTCGAGATGGCATTTAGCTTAGCGCCACTTGGAACAAAGGTGACGATGTTAAATCATAGTGAAGATATTTTACAGACGGAAGAGCCAGATGCGCGACCACTTATTGGTGAAAAGATGAAAAAGCTTGGTATTGAGCTTGTGACGGATTTCCAATTTGACCATTTTAATGGCAATGAGATTCATACCTCAAAAGGAATTTATACATATGAAAATCTTTTGTTTGCAACAGGTCGACGCCCAAATACTGAAATAGCTCAGCAACTTGGCCTTGCATTCGATGGTCGATTGATTGCTGTCAATGAGCACCTTGAAACGAGCCAGCCACATATTTATGCGATAGGTGACTTAGTTGGTGGTTACCAGCTAGCTCATTCAGCGAGTGCAGAAGGAATTCATGCTGTGGACCATATTTTAGGAAATAAGCCGGAACTAATTGATCAAACTTTGATACCTCGCTGTGTTTATACACATCCTGAAATTGCGACATTTGGTTTATTGGAAGAGCAGGTGAAAGAACCTTATACGGTTACTCAAATGCCTTTACATACAAATCCTAAGGCATTAATGGAAGGAAATACAGTGGGCTTTATAAAGCTTATTGCGACGAAAGAGGAGGGCCGTATTTTAGGAGCTTGTGTTGTTGCTGATGGGGCAACAGAAATGTTAAATGCTATTTTAGCTACAAAAAATGCTGGTGGCACTGCTCAAACTCTCGCAAATATGATTTTCCCACATCCTACAGTATCAGAGCATATTGGGGATGGTGCCAAAGCTATTTTTGATAAAGCCATTCACCAATAAAGGTCTCAAAAACTACATTCTTCAGCGGAAGGCTATCCTTCTCGTTGGGGGAATGTAGTTTTTTCTTTTAATTTTATGAAGTGAAAAGTAACCAGAACAATACTGTTAAGCCAAATATAATTAGTCCAAATAAAAAGGAGAGCGTTTTAAAAATCACAATATACTTTTTGGGAGCGAATTTTTCTGAAATTAATAATATAACACCAAATACTAAATCAATGAAAGTGACTCCATCCGAAAAATCGTCATCTTCTTCGTATTTTTTAAAAGCAACATAAAATGCGTTCCCAGCAATAAATAATAAAAATAATGAGCTTACAATTAGCATTAATTGACTCATACAATTACATCTCTCCTAATGAAATATCGTGTTCAGCTGCGCAATGTGAACACGCAAAGCTTTCTTGTCTCATGTCATTGATTAAACGCCTCTCCAACAGAGGATGAATGTTCGACATCGCTAGCCTGAACGCTCGTTTGTACTCATTATAATAAGTATTCGCACAGGCTCCAAATAACAAAATCTACCTTTAACAGAACAATTAAAAAATTCTGTTGACTTTGTGTTTTATTATGTTATGTTAATTCTATAAGAATACTTGGTTTTAAATTCGAGTTGGCTAGAAGGCTTCTTTTACGTAACGGATATTCTACGACCTAAAACATAGGAGCCTTTATGCTGTGAAGTTTCATAAGGACTTGAGGAGGATGGAAGATGAGATTAGGATTTTGGTTACCGATTTTCGGAGGATGGTTACGTAATGTAGAAAATGAGAATATGCCTGCGACGTTTGATTATGCAAAACAGGTGATTCAAACAGGAGAAAAACTTGGTTTTGATGCGACGCTTATTGCCGAGCTATATTTAAATGATATTAAGGGCATGAATGCTGATGCACTTGAGGCGTGGTCAACCGCAGCAGCTTTAGCAGCAGTTACTGAAAAGATTGAAATATTAGCTGCAGTTCGGACTGGCTATCATAATCCAGCGGTGATGGCAAAAGTAGCCGCAAATATTGATCAAATCGCTAATGGTCGTTTTACTTTAAATGTAGTTTCAGCTTGGTGGGAAGAAGAAGCAAAGCAATATGGTGGTTATTTTACAGAGCATGGAGAACGTTATGACCGCACAGAGGAATTCATTGATGTTTTAAAAGGTTTATGGACAGAAGAAACGTTCAGTTATGATGGTAAATATTACAAAATAGAAAATGCATATTTATCTCCTAAGCCAGTCCGAAAACCATATCCAAGACTATACGCAGGTGGGGAAAGTGAGCGCGGTAAAGAGGCAATTACAAAGTCATGTGACGCCTATGTGATGCATGGTGGAACAGTAGAGGAAGTCGGGGCTAAAATTCAGGAAATGCTTGCCCGTCGAAAAGCAATTGGAAAAGGATCGTTCGAAACTTTCGGGATGGCTGCATATGTCATTGTGCGTGATTCAGAAGAAGAAGCACTTGCTGAACTAGCCCGAATTACCAATGTAGAGGATACAGCAGGGTATGCAGGTTTTAATGATTTCACTAGTAAATCGAAGTTAGAGCAACAAATTACATTACAGGATTATTCAGTTTCAAACAGAGGGCTAAGACCGAATTTAGTAGGTACACCTCAACAAGTGGCAGAGCGCATTTTAGCCTATGAGGAAGTGGGTGTAAATCTACTGCTTCTCCAATTCTCCCCACACCTAGAGGAAATGGAACGTTTTGCAAGAGATGTTATGCCTTTAGTGAAAATAAAATCAGCCATCATACAGTAAGGAGCGATACCATGACTGCAAAAATATATATTATTCATGAAAATGATGAATGGACAATTCATTTAACAAATCGTTTAGAGGAACTAAACCTACCCTATGAGGTTTGGCATTTGGCAGAGGGATTGATTGACCTATCAAAAGAGCCACCACATGGAATTTTTTATAGTCGTATGAGTGCTTCATCACATACGAGGGGGCATACATTTGCACCTGAACTAACGGAGGCAGTGCTCGCCTGGCTAGAGTATCATGGCCGTCCTGTTATTAATGGAAGCCGTGCCCTAAGATTAGAAGTAAGTAAGGTCAATCAATATTTTGCACTTGAAGCTGTTGGTATTCAAACACCTAAAACGATAGCGACAGTTGGTAAATCACAGCTAGTAGAAGCGGCAAGAACAATTGGTACAACACCGTTTATTACGAAGCATAATCGAGCAGGAAAAGGACTTGGGGTACAACTATTTCATTCAGTTGAAGCGTTAGAAGCATATGTAAATAGTGATACTTTTGAGTCACCTATAGATGGTATTACGCTTATTCAGCAATATATAAAATCACCTGATTCTTTTATAACGCGATGTGAATTTGTAGGTGGTAAATTTTTATATGCGGTTCGTGTTGATACATCTGAAGGCTTTGAACTCTGTCCTGCTGATAGCTGTCAAATAGTGGACCAATTTTGCCCAGTAGGTGAAACAGCAACTAAGAAATCAAAATTTCAAATTATAGACGTTTTTTCAGAGGAGCTTATAAAGCGTTATGAAGAATTTTTAGAGCAAAATAAGGTAAGTGTCGCAGGGATTGAGTCGATTATCGATAAAGAAGGTAATATTTTTACATATGACGTGAATACCAACACAAACTATAATGCAGAAGCTGAAAAAGCAGTAGGGAAATACGGCATGTTAGCTGTGGCGAATTATTTAGGTGCTACATTACGTCAATATGAAAAGACATTGAATTTTGCGTAGGGTATGGATTGTAGTGTAGTAACTATGTAAAGGGGCGTGGTAAATTTGATAAAAGCAGTTATTATTAATGGCAGTAATTCGAGAAATTCACGCGTGACGGCTATTCATGATAAGGTGGAAAACCACTTAAAAGCACAAGGAATAGCGGTACACACAAATTATGTACATGAACTGCCAGCCGAGGACTTAATTACGGCTAATTTTGCAAGTGAGGCTATTATTTCAGAAAATAAACAAGTTGAAGAAGCAGATATTATTGTACTTTTGACGCCTATTTATAAAGCTTCGTATTCAGGAATACTAAAAACTTATTTGGATTTGCTGCCGCAAAAAGCATTGCATGGAAAGATCATCTTACCAATTGCTGTAGGTGGCTCTATTGGACATTTACTCGCATTAGAGTATGCATTAAAACCAATATTAGCTGTTTTAGGGGCTACAATTATTGCACAATCTGTATATATTGTTGATAAACAAATTATTCGACTTGAAGATGGAAGCTTTGCCATCGAGGAAGAAGCTATTAACCGACTTGATGTAGAATTGAAACAATTACAGCAAAATGTATTAGTAAACTGAAAGATCCATTTAGTATGAAGTTAGCCCATCACCATAACATTTTCTGTTCCTACTAGGCGCTTTCCTAGGGCCAAACGTGCGAAAGCGGAGCGACAGCAACAAATGTTTTCTGTGCGAAAGCGGAGCGACAGCAACAAATGTTTTCTGTGCGAAAGCGGAGCGACAGCAACAAATGTTTTCTGTGCGAAAGCGAAGCGACAGCAACAAATGTTTTTGTGATTTTAAGTATATCTTTGCCGTATTGGCAGGGATATACTTAATTTTATTTTAGGCAAGGATATACTAAATTACTTATTAAATAATCGGTTATCTTAGATACGAACGATAGATGTATAACTTTTTTTAACAGCTGTACCTTAACCAATACATTTCCCCCTATTTCTTTGGCTTATTGCATAAGACACTCTTCCATCTTCTAGTGCCATGTTTTAATCTAATAAGATAGTAATTATCGTAAAATTTGGTACAGCTCATTAAGACTTTGTATTTCATAAGTCGGGACAATTCCAGTATGATTCGGTTTCTTTGCAGAATTAAGCCAACATGTATCTAATCCTGCTAACTGTCCTCCTTTAATATCCGCACTTAAGGAATCACCGATAATTAATCCTTTCTCCACAGAAAAATTAGAAATTCGTGCAAAAACATAATCGAAGTATTCCTTCATTGGCTTTTGATAACCCGTGTCTTCAGAAACAAAAATATCCTTAAAGAATGAATGTAATCCCGAATTACGCAGGCGTTTATCTTGCGTTTTGGAAACACCGTTTGTGACAATATATAAATCATATTCGCTTTGGAGATCTTGTATTAGTTCAAAGGCTCCATGAATAAGCTGATCTCCTTCTTCTAAATAACTACGATAATTCTGTTCAAACAAAGACCCATCAACTTCTTGGCCGTACTTCTCAAATAAAATTGAAAATCGAGTATTCACTACCTCATCTCGGTCTATTTTTCCTTCTTCAAAGGATTTCCACAGGCCTTGATTTATTGTTTTATAATGTGCTGTAATTTCATTAGTTAAAGGGATTTTTTGTTCCTCAAAGAGTAAATGTAACGCCGTTCTCTCAGCTGCTTTAAAATCTAATAATGTATCGTCTACATCAAATAGTAATGTTTGATATTTCTTCATGTTGCTTCTCTCCCTTTCCTCTATAAAAATATGCTTTTTCTTTTGTTCTCAAATAAATCGTATCACTTCTTCTTGTACAAAGAATAGGAGATATCTCATACTAAATGAGAGGTAAAAAAATGAAAATCGAAAAAAACGAGATGCTTTTTTTCATATACAGAAGTTCATTCTTTAAACGAAGGAAAAGAATTACCATATCTTTATTACCTCGCAAAAATATCCAAATGGAAAAACTTCCTTAAAAACCTTGGGAAGTTTGGAAGACAGATTCAATATAGTATGTATGACGTAAATTTAAATAATTAAAGAAAATTTATCTGTATTGATTGACCTTACCCTCACAGGAACCTTTATATTTAAAGTATTACACAACAGGAGGCGATTGTTATGCTTTCAATTGGTGAGTTCTCTAAAATATCATATCTCTCTGAAAACGCTTCACCACTATGATGAAATTGGTCTTCTAAAGCCTGTTTGCACAGACTCTCCAAGCGGAATCGTTACTATAATATTTATTGGAAACAGCATTTTGATTACACGCTTAACTTAGCGCGAAGTTTGTACGGATTATTAATGTTTGAATTTATTCAATTTTTTTTAACGACTACGTTAAGGTCGATGAAGTTTCTCGCAGCACGCATAAGCAGCTCGACTTCTTGAGCATAAATGGCGGGGGCAAGAGCCGGTAAGGAGTGAAGAAAAATGAGCATATATGTTTGGTTTAAATATATCCATATCATGGCTGCAATCATCATGGTTGGTACGACGATAACCAATGGTCTTGCCAAAATGTTATCGGATCGCACCGGAAATGTACATCGAATCGCTTCAGCCATGACGTTCACCATGTATTTTAATAAAATTCTCATGTTTCCATCTTTAGTTGTTTTAGCGATCAGCGGCATCGGGTTAACCGCCATCCTTCATCGTTCTTTGTTAGAAGGGTGGATTTTCCAATCCGTGATCATGCTTATGGCTTTGTTCGCACTATTTGGGATTGGTTTGCGGTACGAGCGCCGGTTGCACCGCATCGCCTTGCATTCGGAAGAAAACAAGTGGCGCGAGATGCCAGACGATTATTGGAAATGGAGCAAAATATCGATCCCGATCGGCTTTTTGGCCATGACGGTCATTTTGCTTGCGTTATACTTGATGGTCGGGCAGAGAAGCCTTTTTTAATTTTTTTGTAGGGGAGGTTTCCATCGTGTTTTTCTAATTTATACCTATTTGGCGAAGTACAAAATAGCGCATTATAGGATATAACCTCCTATAACGCGCTATTTTTAATTAACTTCAGGTTCTTCTTTTTTCTCAATCGGTGTTGAAGAGAGATATAAGAAAGCCTCATCTTGCAATAGCAATAATTTTTCTTCACAAACACCGTGCGCTAATGGTCCAGAAAAAATAGACTCCCACCAAGTTCCTGTTGTTGTTGTCATTCATCTACGCCCCCATTTCAATTTTTCAATATGTAGTTGTAAATTTCCCGAAATCACAAAACCGTCTACAGTTCTAATTTATTCTTTACATATCCCCCATTTAAGAAAGAGGAATTTTGGTTGTCAATGTTGTATCGTATAGACAAAGATAGTTTGTTTCGAAATGAAAAAACTATGTATGCCATTTTAAAAAAAGGGGTGCTTTTAGGATGAATTTTACGACGCAAGATGTAGAAAATATGATTACAGAGCAACGTCAATTTTATTTTTCTCGAGCGACGAAGAGTACAAAATTTCGAAAAGAGCAATTACTAAAACTGAAGAAAACGATTTTAAAATATGAAAAAGAAATTTTGAATGCTCTGTATTTAGATTTACGAAAGAGTGAGTTTGAGGCATATGCAACAGAAATTGGCATTGTTTTAGATAGTATTTCTTATATGGTAAAGCATATTGAAGAATGGATGAAACCTGAAGCGGTAAAAACACCGATTCAATACCAGATGGGAAAAAGCTTTATTGTCAGAGAGCCATATGGCGTAACATTAATCATTGGTCCATTCAATTATCCATTCCAACTTGTTATGGAGCCATTAATCGGTGCAATTGTGGGTGGTAATACGGCTATTGTAAAACCATCAGAAACATCTGTGCATACAGCAGCAATCGTTAAAAAAATAATTGAAGAAACATTTAATCCTTCATACGTGCGTGTTGTGGAAGGCGAGAAAGAAGAAGTGACGGCACTTATTCATGCGTCCTTTGACTATATATTTTTTACAGGGAGTGTGGCAGTCGGAAAAGTTGTTGCAAAAGCAGCAGCGGAACGATTAACACCAATTGCCCTCGAACTTGGCGGGAAAAGTCCCGCAATTGTCGATCAAACAGCCAATTTAGAAGTAGCGGCGAAAAGAATTGCATGGGGTAAATTTACAAATACTGGACAAACTTGTGTGGCACCAGATTATGTCTTTGTCCATAAAGATGTCTATGACCGATTTATGAAAATATTGAAGGAAACAATTCGTTCCTTCTATGGTAAAAATGCAATAAAAAGCCCTGACTACGGCCGTATTGTCAGTCTAAGACAATTTGATCGTTTACAACAAATTATTGTAGAAGAACGTGATGCCATTACATTTGGTGGTAGAACAGATCGTGATGATTTGTATATGGAGCCTACCATTATTGAATATGTGAAATGGTCAAGTCCTTCGATGCAGGATGAACTATTTGGTCCGATTTTACCTGTGATGATGTATGATGATTTACCGCTTGCCATTCACCAAATTCGTCAGTTACCAAAGCCTTTAGCGGCGTATTTTTTCTCCGAGCATGAGAAAGCGATCCAGTACTTTTTAGAGGAATTACCATTTGGTGGCGGATGTATTAATGATACGATTACACATGTGGGAAATTTACATTTGCCATTTGGCGGTGTCGGGTCATCAGGGGTAAAAGCATATCACGGGAAGGCCAGTTTTGAAAACTTTACACATCCCAAATCAATATTAAAAAAATCTTCTAAGTTAGAGACGAATGTTCTCTTTCCCCCTTATAAACAAAAGGTTAAGCTTGTGCGAACTATAATGAAATAGTAAAAGGAGGTGTCGAATCCCTAAAGATTCTTGACACCTCCCTTTTTGAGGTATCGCTGAAACAGAGGAAATTAGGCTAAGACCTTCACATCCTATGAAAACACCTGACCAACATCGTGTTGTTGTTGCTGACGCTACGTTGCACTACGCTTTCGCACAGAAAACATTTGTTGCTGACGCTTCGCTTTTGCACAGAAAATATTTGTTGGCCTAAAACCTCTGAACGCAATTATGCAGAGGCATAATTGATACAAGCTCTCCGAAATATATCTGCCAACATACATGAATCAATTCCGATTGTCGATAAATGTTGATTTTTAATAAGCCAAGTTATTTTGAGCGCTCAGATTAAATATTGGAGATGCCATTTATATAAGTTGATCTTCGTTCCGGCTAGGTGACTCCTTGGGGATCAGCAATAGAGGAACGAAGGCAAAAACCATCACATCCTGTGATACGGAAATCAACTCCACGTTATGGTGAGGAGGCAAATTTCGATGAAATATTAAAGATATATTAAAATGATAGCGTTTTCATCGAAAAAACGTCTTAACAAGCATTTTCTTTATGGGCGAATAAGTAGTAAAATGAATTCAATAGAATGTGGGGGTATTCATCTTGTCATTTCTTGTCGAATAAACAGCAAATGATGAAATGAATGTAGAGATTGATTGGAGGACTATGAAATGTATGCAGAGGAATTGTTGAATGCATTACCTTTGAAAAAAATAATTGGAGTGTTACCTGACCAAGTGAGTGATATAGTAATTGATTCACGAAGTGTGCAACCAAATAGTATGTTTGTTTGTATAAAAGGTTATACGGTAGATGGTCATAATTATGCACAGAAAGCTGTTGAAGGTGGCGCAACAATTGTTGTGACAGAACGACAGTTACCATTAGGAGAAACGATTGCGCAGGTCATTGTAAAAGATACGGATCGAGCAGTCGGCTTGTTAGCTGCAAAGTTTTTTGACTATCCATCAAAAGATATGACAATGATTGGCGTAACGGGAACAAATGGGAAAACATCGGTAACAGGTATTATTCAAAACATCATGCATGGTATGGGCGAGAAATCTGCACTATCAGGGACAATTGGCTTTAATTTAAATGGTATTTTATATGAATCAGCCAATACTACAAGCGATGCATTATCGACTCAACAAATGATTTTCCGTGCAAAAATGGAAGGCTGCCGATTAATGACTATGGAGGTGTCTTCACACGGTTTAGCACTTGGACGTCTAGCTGGCGTAGATTATGATGTAGCTATTTTTACAAATCTTACACATGATCATCTTGATTTCCATGGAACGATGGAGGAATATGGCCATGCGAAGGGCTTATTATTCTCTCAACTTGGACAAGACTTAGAAAAGAATAAATTTGTCGTGTTAAATGCCGATGATGCTTGGTCAGAGCGCTATGCAGCGATGACACCATTTCCAGTATGGACATATGGTTTGGAAAATGAAATAGCTGATTTCCGAGCTATTAACTGTGAGTATCATGATTTCATGACTTCTTTTGACGTTGAAATGCCAGAGGGAATATACCATGTGAAAATGCATTTACTTGGGGAATTTAATATATACAATGTGCTTGCTGCTATGGTTGCTTTTTATGGTCGTGGTTATTCAATAGAATCAATTATTGAGCAAATTGAGCAATTACCACCAGTAAAGGGACGCATGGAGAAAGTTTGCTCAGATTTACCAGTGCAGATGTTTATTGATTATGCACATACACCTGATGCAATTGAAAAGGCGATTTCTTCAGCTCAACCATATAAAAAAGGCAAGCTTATTTTCTTAGTTGGCACAGGCGGCAATCGTGATAAATCGAAACGTCCAACAATGGCAGAAAAGGCATCAGCCGCTGATTACGTTATATTAACGACAGATGACCCGCGCTATGAAGAATACGATAGTATTACTGGTGATCTTGCCAAAGGGATGTTACACGAAAATTATGCATGTATAGGAGACCGTGCTGAGGCTGTGCGCCATGCGATTGAGATTGCTGAACCAGGAGATATAATTATTTTTGCTGGTAAAGGCCATGAAGATTATCAAATTATTGAGAATACTAAATATCCACATAGTGATGCGGATATTGCAATAGAAGCTGGCCATTTAAAATTTGTATAATAGATGATCTCCAATAAGGATGTTAGAGCGTACGATAGTGTGAACGTAATGCATGCAATCATGCGATAAGTTCACCATACTTAGAAACCCCTTTTAGTAATAAGGGGTTTTCTTTTTGGGTTAACATGAAGGTGAAAGTCTAATGATTATCATCGGAATGTTTGAGGGAGCTATCTGCATTGGGCCTCGCCAAGTATTCAATCGAAACCTCTTTTTTGGGGAATTCATGTAAAAAGGTTGTAAGAAAGGCAAGTCTTCTTTTATTATTAGTAAGTATGAAAAAAGGAGAATGACGAGATGAATTCAAATTTAGAAAAAGATATATTATCACGTCGAACTTTTGCCATTATCAGTCACCCTGATGCTGGGAAAACGACGATTACAGAAAAGCTTTTACTATTTGGTGGTGCGATTCGTGATGCCGGTACGGTAAAAGGGAAGAAAACAGGTAAGTTTGCAACATCTGACTGGATGGAGATTGAAAAGCAACGTGGGATTTCTGTAACTTCTTCAGTTATGCAATTCGATTATAATGGATCACGTGTCAATATTTTGGATACACCAGGACACCAAGATTTCTCGGAGGATACGTATCGTACATTAATGGCGGTGGATAGTGCTGTCATGGTCGTGGATGCTGCCAAAGGTATTGAAGCACAAACTTTAAAGCTGTTCAAAGTTTGTAAAATGCGTGGTATTCCGATTTTTACGTTTATCAATAAACTTGACCGTCAAGGGAAGGAGCCACTTGAGCTGATTGAAGAGCTTGAGGAGGTACTAGGCATTAACGCTTACCCAATGAACTGGCCAATTGGTATGGGTAAAGAGTTTCTAGGTATTTATGATCGTTATAATAAACGTATCGAGCAATTCCGTTCTGATGAAGCGGAACGTTTCTTGCCAATTGATGAAAATGGGGAACTTGCAGTCGAGCATCCGATGAAGGTGACTTCTTATTATTCACAAGCAATGGACGATGTTATGTTGCTTAACGAAGCGGGTAATGAGTACTCGGAAGAAAAAATTCGTCGTGGTGAATTAACACCTGTTTTCTTTGGTTCTGCTTTAACAAATTTCGGTGTACAAACATTCCTTGAAACATATTTACAATTTGCACCGACACCACAGCCTCGCATTACTGAGAATGAACTATTTATTGATCCAGTTGAGCATGAGGAGTTTTCAGGCTTCATTTTCAAAATTCAAGCGAATATGAACCCTGCACACCGAGATCGTATTGCCTTTGTGCGTATCGTATCAGGTAAATTTGAACGTGGCATGAACATGACTTTATCTCGTACAGGTAAATCATTCAAAGTGACACAATCTACACAATTCCTTGCGGATGACCGGGAAACAGTAGATGAAGCAGTAGCTGGTGATATTATCGGTTTATATGACACAGGTACTTATCAGATTGGCGACACAGTCGTAGGTGGCAAAAAGACATTCCAATTTGAAAAACTGCCACAGTTCACTCCGGAGTTATTTGTTCGTGTTACTGCGAAAAATGTTATGAAATCTAAGCAATTCCATAAAGGGATTTTACAATTAGTGCAAGAAGGCGCCATTCAATATTATAAAACATTGCATACAGAAGAAGTTATTCTTGGAGCAGTTGGTCAATTGCAATTTGAAGTTTTTGAGCATCGTATGAAAAATGAATATAATGTTGAAGTGAGAATGGAGCCAATTGGTTCGAAAATTGCAAGATGGATTGAAAACGAAGAGGATGTTAAAGAATCAATGTCTTCAGGTCGTTCAATGCTTGTAAAAGACCGTTTTGATAATTTTGTTTTCTTATTTGAAAATGAATTTGCTATGCGTTGGTTTGCTGATAAAAACGAAAACATTAAACTGTATAGCCTTTTATAATAAAAAACACGAATCGACATGTTGCGATTCGTGTTTTTTTACAAGGAAAATTGGAACTATATGTAGAATATATACAGTATTGGGGAATATAAGCCTCATCAGCATAACGTGGGTTGATTTCCGTTCCGACTGGGCGCTTTGTTGTTGCTGTCGCTACGCTTTCGCACAGATAAAACAATTGTTGCTGTCGCTACGCTTTCACACAGAGCAGAGCTTCCTGGGGGCGTCCGATGAGCCGCTTGGGCCAACAGATGTTTTTTGCGCGAAAGCGAAGCGGCAGCAGCACCGATGTTGGTCACGAAGGCGTTATCACAGGATGTGATGCTCTTAGCCTTCGTTCCCCTACTTGCTCGCTTCAGGGTCTCATCTGTGACGCTAATCCCCAAGGAGTCGCCCAGTCTCCACTCCAATCAACTTACATATGGCATATGCTTTAACAAATTGCATCTCCTAATTTTGGCGGTGAGTTATATTTTAAACCTATAAAAAATGGAGAAGTTTCTAAATTCATAAAATATTCTGCTTTTTGGGTATTATAGAAAGGAAGAGATTAAAAGGAGCTTGTAATAATGAACATTAGTAATTTTTCTATTAAAAGGCCTGTTTTTACAATAGTTACGATGCTATTAGTCATTATATGAGGTGGCGTTTCATTATTAAAAATACCGATTCGCTTATTCCTGAATTACGTTCATCAATAGGCATCGTTGTTACCAATTATCCTGGTGCAAGTCCAACATAGGTTAATGAGAAAATAACGAAGCCTTTAGAAACAACACTTGCCACCTTTCCTGGGATAAAAAAACTACAGTTTACCTCTCAAGAATTGCCGAGGCATAATTGATTGGATAAAACAACAAGGAAAAAGCGGTAAGTTTAGGGGGGATGAAAGATGGGGGTTCATTTTTTTACAGGTTTTCCGGGTTTTATTTCAAGTCAATTAATACGAGAGTTATTTCGAAAAAATCAATCACAGGAAGTAATCACTATTGTTTTAGCTGGCGAATTAGTAAAAGCAAATTTAGCAAGAGCAAATATACTGGCAGAGTTTCCTACCTGTTCTATTCATATTGTAGAGGGAGATATTACATTACCAAGTCTCGGTCTAGAAAACCAAGCTGTACAGGAAATTGTACCTCAAATAGAGGTGCTCTGGCATCTAGCTGCAATATATGATTTAGCCGTACCACGCGATATCGCATGGAAAGTAAATGTGCATGGTACAACTATGGTCAATGATTTTGTTCGGACACTTCCGAACTTAAGACGCTATATGTATTTTAGTACAGCGTATGTGGCAGGAATACGTGAAGGTATTTTGCGTGAAAATGAATTAATTCGCCCGCATGCATTTAAAAACTATTATGAGGAAACAAAATATGAAGCTGAGCATCGAGTGGAGGATTTGAAATCAGAAATACCACTGACAATTATTCGACCTGGTATCGTGCGTGGACATTCCGAAACAGGAGAGACGATTAAATTCGATGGGCCTTATTTCTTTTTAAATATGGTGGATAAATTAAAATGTCTACCTTTTATCCCGTATATTGGTCAATCGAAATCTACAATAAATGTGGTGCCAGTGGATTACATTATAAACGCTTCGACTTATTTAGTTGATGAAAAATGTGCTGAAGGGAAAACTTTGCATCTAACGGACCCAAATCCGCATCCTGTGCAGGAAGTGTATCGGACGATGGTAAAGTTATTAACGAACCATTATCCTAAGGGACGATTACCGGTAACACTAGCAAGACTATCTTTGCAAGTGCCACTTATTCGACAAAATCTAAGGGTTGAGCAAGAAACTTTAGATTATTTAACTTGGGATGCTAAATTCGATACATCGGAAGCAGTTACTATTTTGAAAAAAGGTGGTATTACATGCCCCGACTTTATACAGACTATGCCTAGAATGATTGATTTTTATTTAGCGCATAAAGAAGATAAAAGTTATCAAATTCAAATAAGGTGACTTCAAGTAGTAATTCACGAGAGTTGAAGCAAGCGGCTCAATGCTCGCCCGCAGGAAAACGAGTAGCCCGCAGTTGAAATCAGAGCCTTCTCTTATATAGTAGAGGTAGGAAATTTTGCTACCCATATTTGATAGTGCTATAATAAGTTTACAGAAGAAATACCTTCGACGTTTTGTCAAAGGGGAGTAGCTAACAGATACGAGCGATGTATCTGGATTACATTCGTCATTACATGGTTTTTACCATCGGGTGTGATAAGCGAATAACTCTATACTAGTACTACTAGTAATAGAGAGGTGCTGATGAAGTGTCAGTTATGTATTTGCTAAGCGAGACCTTTGCCTTTTTATAGAGGCAGAGGTCTTTTTCTTTTGAACTCGTATAGTAATGACTGTTTTGGGTATACAGAGCTTTAGAGGAGGCACATGAATGGAATCAATTGTATTACAATACGGTTGGGTACTTATTGTACTTGTAGTATTAGAAGGGTTATTAGCTGCAGATAATGCAGTTGTAATGGCTGTGATGGTGAGGCATTTACCACAAGAACAACAAAAAAAAGCACTGTTTTATGGTTTATTCGGCGCATTAATTTTCCGATTCTCAGCACTCTTTGTCATTACAGTATTAGTGAATTATTGGCAAATTCAAGCGTTGGGAGCAGCTTATTTATTATTCATGTCCGCCAAAAATATATATGACTTGCGTTATAAAAAGGATTCAGAAGAAGAAGCTAACGAAGAAGTGGGGAAAAAGGGCTCCGGTTTTTGGATGACAGTGCTTAAGGTAGAGGCCGCGGATATTGCATTTGCTATTGATTCTATGCTTGCGGCAGTTGCCATTGCTGTAACTTTACCAGAGTTAGGAAACTTTGATATTGGTGGCATTAATGGTGGACAATTTATCGTCATGTTACTTGGAGGGTTTATCGGGGTTATCATGATGCGATTTGCGGCACAATGGTTTGTAAAAATATTAAATGACTATCCTTCACTTGAAACTGCTGCGTTTTTAATTGTAGGCTGGGTAGGCGTGAAGCTTGTTGTATTAACTTTGGCACATGAGAAGGTGGGTGTTTTACCTGCAGAGTTTCCACATTCAACTGTGTGGGAGTTAACTTTCTGGATTGTACTAGTGGCCATCGCATTAGTAGGTTATTTAGTGGGAGTTCGTTATAAAAATAAAGCTCAATAATCATTAAGAGGAATAGTCGTACTATTCCTCTTTCTTTTTTTAAGTATTTTTCCTATACTAATATCTATCGAGTTTGGCATCATATAAGGAAGGGGTTGTCAAAGTGCCCTGGAAAAGATCAAAAAATAGACTTGTTACACCTTTTCAGGTGCTTGTCTCTTATTATTTTATAGCTATAGCGATTTCCTTCCTGTTACTACGGCTACCAGGCGTTCATCAAGAAGGTGTTAATGTTTCGTTATTAGATAGCTTGTTTACGGCAGTAAGCGCAGTTAGTGTAACAGGTTTAACAACATTTAATATATCTGAAAGCTATACAACATTTGGACTCGTGATGGTACTTGTCATTTTACAGCTTGGGGCAATTGGCATTATGTCACTTGGTACCTTTGTCTGGTTACTTGTTGGGAAAAAAATAGGAATGCGTGAGCGTCAGTTGATTATGATCGACCATAATCAATACAATTTGTCAGGGGTTGTTCAATTAATTCGGGAAATATTGAAAATCTTAATCGGTATTGAAGCGATGGGTGCGCTTATTTTAACTTTACACTTTACAAAATATTTCGATACTTTTGAGGAGGCCATGCTGCATGGTGTCTTTGCCTCCATTTCTGCTACTACAAATGGTGGCTTTGATATTACAGGTATGAGTTTACTTCCATTTCATAACGATTACTTTGTTCAAGTAATAACGATGGTATTAATCGTACTTGGTGCGATAGGCTTCCCAGTATTAATTGAAGTGAAATCGTATTTACTTAATCGCCATGCAAATTTCCGCTTTAGTTTATTTACAAAGATAACAACCTCCACATATGCAATTTTATTTGCGGTAGGGGCTCTCGTTATTTTATTGCTTGAATCATTCCATTCCTTTAAGGGAATGTCTTGGCATGAGGCTCTTTTTTCTGCAATGTTCCATTCTGTTTCAACACGATCAGCTGGACTTACGACATACGATGTCACAACTTTTAGTGAAGCGACAGATATTTTTATGAGTTTTTTAATGTTTATTGGTGCTTCACCAAGTTCTGTTGGTGGTGGGATACGTACAACAACGTTCGCTATGGCTATTCTATTCCTAATTACCTTTTCACGAGGAAGGGAAGATATTCAAGTATTCGGACGTGAAATACATTTAATCGATGTATTCCGCTCGTTTGTTGTTATTTTATTGGCATTCTTTATGGTATTAGTTGCGACAATTATTTTACTCATTACTGAGCCACACGCATCACTGATTCAAATTATTTTTGAAATTACATCAGCGTTCGGAACGTGTGGGATGTCTTTAGGGATCACCTCTGATTTATCTGTAATTGGTAAAATTATCATTATGATTTTAATGTTTGTTGGTCGTGTCGGTTTAATCTCCTTCCTTTACACTCTTGGTGGTGGTGGTAGAGGCAAAAAATCAAGTTATCACTATCCTAAGGAACGTGTAATTATTGGGTAAAGTACTAAAAAATTAAGAAAGAGCTAATTTAGCTCTTTTTTAATTTCCTTAATATTTATATGGTACCTAAAAACAAGGATTTTAAGGAACTTCATTTAGATTACCTTAGTAGAAAATCTATTCATAAAAGAGTCTTAGATTGTTTAATTGACAAAAAAACTGCTGGTGCCACAAAGTTGTCAAAAAATTTTAAATTGTTTTTCCTGATTATTATGGTTTATTAATAGGTAATATTTACAAGAGTAGGGTGTTAGTGGGTTGAGGATTTCGTACTAAACTTTTTTAGGGTAATGCCTCTAAGAGCTTCTGTTAAGCGTAATAAAATTATGGTTTTTTCTGACAATATGGTCGATTAAAAAAGTAATTGTTTGGTTTCACTTTTAGGTAACTGATAAATTTAAGAATTTTTTATGAATGAAAAAACGCTAGTCCTAATTTTATTAAAGGACTAGCGTTTCTTATTAGATAGAGTTGATTGTTGCAAAATATGGTGCTTGACCGTGACGGAAGTAAGTTAATAGATAGCCGTTTTTTTGTACAATTTTGCCTTTTGAGAAATTCTGGAAATCTATGTGGTGTGGAATAATGAGCGTATGTTTAAACAACTCTTTTTCAGATAGATTGAAGTTGGCGAATGCCTCACCTGCAATTGCAGGGTTTTCACGTAAAGCATTATAAAGTGCTTTTTGTTGTTCCTCTGTAGGGCGCTCCTTCCACCATAATTTACGTGGCTGGAACTGTTGAATCATTAAATAATCTAGTTGCATTAGGCTTTGAATGATAGTTAAATCAGCACCCTCTACAGTTTCTAAAAACATTAATAAACGAAGGAATAAATCCTCGAGCTGATGACCAATACGCGACCAGCCTTTTGTTTCCCAATAAGTACCGAAGTTTTGGAAGAAATCAAATGGTGTTTCAAAGACTTCCGTTACTAAATATTCAATCGTATGATCCATACGGTGATCGTTCCAGTATTTCTCAAGTACATCCTCAGCATGTTTAATGCGTACAATATCATCAAATGTTAAGACATTGTTTGAGAAGATCTCGTAAGGAGATTGGTCCACATACGTATAGCCGAATTTTTCCGCTTCTAGACGCAGGCCTGTACCACGCAGAAGCTTAAGGAATCCAAGCTGTAATTCTTCTGGTCGCATTGCGAAAACATCATTAAAGGTTTGACGGAAGCTTGCATAATCCTCCTCTGGTAAACCAGCGATTAAATCTAAATGCTGATCAATCTTTCCACCTTCTTTGACCATCGTCACTGTACGCGTTAGTTTTTCAAAGTTTTGACGGCGCTTCACAAGAGTATTTGTTAAATCATTCGTTGATTGAACACCAATTTCAAAACGGAAAAGACCTTTTGGTGCGTTATCATTTAAAAACTGGATAACCTCAGGACGCATAATATCTGCGGTAATTTCAAATTGGAATACAACCCCTGGCTTATGTTCATCGATTAAAAACTGGAACATTTCCATTGCATAGCTGCGGCTTATATTAAATGTACGGTCAACAAATTTGATAGTACGTGCACCATTGTCCATCAAGAATCGAATATCTTCTTTTATTTTTTCTCGGTTAAAATAACGAACCCCTACTTCAATAGAAGATAAACAAAATTGACAGCTAAATGGACAGCCTCGACTTGTTTCAATATATTGAATTCGTTTGCTTAGATGAGAGCGGTCCTCCTCAAAACGAAATGGACTTGGCAATTCACGTAAATCTATTTTTGGTGCTTGTGCGTGAATCCGTACTTTACCATCCTCTAAGTAACAAATCCCTGGAACATCCTCCAATGCAATTTCTCCATGCAAATGGCGTAGTAACTGTTTAAAGGAAGTTTCTCCTTCACCCATAACAATAAAATCAACCTCTTCAATTCTACGTAACCAATGGTGAGAATCGTAAGAAACTTCAGGACCTCCGAGCAAAATTTTAACATTTGGACAGACAGTTTTTAACATCTTGATGACGTGAATAGTTTCTTCAATATTCCAAATATAGCAACTAAATCCTACAATATCAGGTTTTTTTTGAAACAAATCTGATACAATATTAAAAGCAGGATCTTTAATTGTATATTCTGCAATGATTGGATTAAATTCTGGTAAAGCAGCACCTTTTAAATAACGCAATGCTAAATTTGTGTGAATATACTTTGCGTTTAATGTAGTTAAAATAGTATTCATGCAATAATCTTCCTTTCAATTTCTAATTGTAACAGTCAAGTAGCTGTCGTACAATATAATCCTTTTTGCCTATTTATTTTGTGAACAGTTCGTGAAATATATTTTAAATACTTAAATTTACTAAATTTTGTAATAATAGAATCGTGCAGTCATAAAGTATAGTAAAGGCTCAAAATTCGATTAAGGGGTTTTTTACTCTATTGAAAGGTTCGGTGAGAAAGTTGAAGCAAAATGATATTAATCAATGTTTTGGAAATCTTATGACAAGTACTTCGTCACCAACACTTATTCTTAATAAAGTAGGTAAAATTTTGAACGTGAATGAGGCTGCTAGTAAACTTTTTAACCTCAATTCATCGTATATTGACTATTTAACAATGGACGAGCCATCTAATTTAAATTGGGCAAAGTTCGTTAAACAATTACAAAGTGATTTGAGATCAGAAGAAATCTTCAATATTCGAACAACTGGTAATGAATTTGAAATGATGTCCTTCAAATGTTTTTATGATCCGAACACAGAAGAAATTGTTGCGCAAATTTCAACGTTAAATAATGATGTAGCTCATGAACTATATGTTAGTCAAGAGCAGGAGAGATCACAATCTTTCCATGCTTATGATCACTTACCGTACGCTATTATTGTAAGTGACGCTAGCGGGATTATTCTTGGGCTAAATAAATATGCTGAGATGTATTTAAAAATAGAAAAATCGCAGCTTCTGCATAAGGCACACCAGCACATCTTTGATACATTTACGTTGAAGAAAGGCCAAATTACATCATACCTTTCTAAACTGATGGGTGAAAAGCATGCAAATATTCATGTAGTCGATGAAACGCCAGTTATTAGCCCTTGCTATTATGAAATTTCAAGTATCTATGATGAATATAACAATATTATTGTCACAGTCATTAATGATGAAACAGAAAAGAAACAACTTCAACATAAAGTTGAACATCAGCAAGCTTTAAATGTTGTCGGTCAAATGGCCGCAAGTATCGCCCATGAAATTCGTAATCCATTAACTTCTTTAAAGGGCTTTACCGAATTATTAAAGCTAAATGCTGATGAAGAGTCCCGTATGTACTTATCTGTCATCGATAGTGAACTCCAACGGATGGAACAAATTTTATCCGAGCTTTTAGTATTGTCCAAGCCAACAAGTATGAAAGTGGAATTACTAGAGCTAGATAACATTGTAAAGCAAGTGATTGAGTTTATGCTTCCAGATGCGCTTATGAAAAATATTATGATTCAATACATTTCTCCTTCTACACAAGTATACATTGGTGGCAATGAGAATCGCTTAAAGCAAGTGTTCATGAATCTTATTAAAAATGCGATGGAATCCATGAATAATGGTGGAACGATCACAGTAGAAATGAATGCTGACTGTGCGATTGTAGAATTACTGATTAAAGACGAAGGTGTCGGCATGGACAGTGCTACCCTTCAAAACTTATTCCAACCTTTTTACACGACGAAATCAGCAGGGACAGGACTAGGCCTTGCTTTCGTGAAAAAGGTGATTGAAGAGCATGAAGGTGTAATAGGTGTGAATAGTGAATTACAGAAGGGGACATGCTTCCACTTACAATTCCCAATTTACACATTTAATCAGGTGGATACAATGGATGTGTCCGCGAAAGATTCTGCTTATTTAGTAACATAAAAAGAGTCAATGTGTACCGTAAACGATCATACAAGGCTTAGAATCAAATATTGCTTTTGACAATGCTTTTCTAATATCGCTATAATGGCATGTATAAAAGCGAATTGAAAGGAAAAGGATATGACGTCAGAAGATATAAAGCAATCTTTAAAATTATATATCGTATTATCACGTGCACATAAAGCAATTAATGAGACAACCCAACAATTTTTTCAAGAGAATGGACTAAACCCTACTGAATTTGCTGTCTTAGAGCTTCTTTATCATAAAGGAAGACAGCCATTACAGCAAATTGGCAATAAAATTTTGCTTGCTAGTGGGTCTATTACGTATGTCATTGACAAACTTGAAAAAAGAGGATATTTATTACGTGTTTCCTGTCCGTCAGATCGTCGTGTTACTTATGCAGAAATTACGGACAAAGGTGAAGCATTTATGGGAGAACTATTTCCAAAACACGAACTGCATTTACATGAATTGATGAGTGTGCTATCTATTGAAGAAAAAGAGCAAGCTATCACTTTATTAAAAAAATTAGGACTGTCTATTAAAGATTTGTCTTATTAAAAAGGGTTGTCTCAAGAATTTGAGGCAACTTTTTTATTTAGGTAGTCGCTTTAAAAATGTTAGGGTAATGACAAGGTGAAGCTTAAACCTGTATGCCAAAAAAAATTCTAGAACGCCCCCTTGGAGATTAGCGTCATCGATAAGGGAGGCGTCGAAGGCTAAATGTATCCCACCCTGTAATAACGCCCTCGTGACCGCTCTTAGCCACTCTTTGGACAATCACCCAATTGGAACGGAAATCAACGCAGTTAATGGTATAAACCCTATTTAAAATAATAAAAAGACTGTAGAGCAAACAAGTTTGTCTACAGTCTTTTTTGAATCATTATTTTTTAGAAATAGTTGCTGCCATTTTAAGCATAGCATCTGTTAAATCTAGTTCCTCATTATCGTGAATTGTTAATTTTATAATTAAACCATCTTTTTCAAAAACAACGCCGATTACTTTTTCTTTTTCTTCAGCAAAATTCACAACATAACCTTCAATGTTTTTAACATCTTTAAATGCAGCTAGATCCTCAGAAGATAATGATGATGTATCACCAACAGCATTCATATAATCTTGCATAGTTGTTTTTGCTTCATCATAGCTTGATTGTGACACATCTTCGATACGCATGAATACTTCAGCGTTTTCATTAGAAACTAACATGTCTTTACCTGGTTCTTCTTGAGAAAGTGTAAATCCAGGTAGTTGTTGCATTTTATAGCCTTGATCAGCGCTTTTTGATTCGCTTGCTGTTTCAGTTTTGTCTTTGCCTTTTTGTACATAGTTAACTTCTTGTTTTGTTTTAGTTGCACTATCTTCATTGTCTGTAGTGTCTTTATTTGTTTCATTGGTTGTAGGCGTTTCTTGTGAGTCATCTACCGCTTTATCCGTAGATGATGGTTGTTGCTGTTGTTCAGTATTTGATGGCTCATTTTTTTGAGCATCAGAATCCTCTGTTTTGTCAGAAGTATTACATCCTACGACTAAAACAGCTGTTAATAATAATGCGGGTAGAGAAAATAATTTTTTTTCCATGAAAAGCCCTCCTTTTTTAATTAAACGTTGGTAAAGAGAAAATGTTTCCAAATTTTAATGTTATTATGTTAAAGGTAACACTAAAAATAGGAGTAGTACAAACACTACATGGGATACAATAACAAGTGGCATACTCTTACGCCATTCATATAACAAGCCCCAAATAAGGCCGGTTACAAGTGCAGCAATCATACCAAGTATAAAGCCGCTTATTGCAATAGAGATTGCACATAAAATCGCTGTTACAATGACGGCAAAAGTAGGTCGCATAAAGCGTTTTAACTGTTGTTGAACATAGCCACGCCAAAAGAGCTCTTCACCAATAGCAACAATGAATACGAGTAAAATATAGTGCCAAATATTCTGTGGTCCATAATTTGCTAAAAACTTTTGTACTGATTGTACCGATGAAGCATTAATATATGGTGCAAGCCAATAGCCAAAGCGTATAATACCGTATGTTATTGTACCGTATCCAATACCGAAAAGTAAAAATTTCCATGTTGTTAACTGATCTTCAATTTTACCAGCTAAAATTGCAATCGCAATACATACAAGTAAAGTAAATGCATATAGGTACCAAAATACAGCTTGGTTAGCAAAGGTAAAAGCAAGCATGCCATAAACGAATAATAAAGAAAGGAGCCATATTATTGTTTGTTTCGAATTTGTAAGCATCATTCGACCTCCATGCTTTTAATTTTAACAAAAAAAAAGTCCCATATCATCTATAAAGACAAATAGGGACTATTCAGACTATTGAGCTTCATTTGTATATAAAATTTTGTAACGTTTATGGTTGACGACCGTCTTTTCTTCAATTTCAAGGGAATCGAAATTCTCCATGTATGTTAAATCAACGATCACCGAATTTTCATTTACTTTTTCGACTATACCTTGTAAGCCATCTTTAAACTCGATAATATTTCCAACTTCAGCTATTTTCACAGACAGTCAGCTCCTTCATCGACTAATAATATACAGTTTGCATGAAAAAATGGGAAACGTAAAGCCTTTTTTGAATAATTCATAATTAAAGACACAGAATGCTAAAAAAGAGAGGAATAGAAAAATGGAAAAATACGAAAATATGCTTAAACAATTACAAAACGGGGAATTAAAAAGTATAGAGATAGAAAAGGAACACTTTTATGAGTTTCGAGAAGTACTTGTAAAACATCCTTTATTTAAACATTTTAGAGGTGAGGCCAAACAAAATGGACGCGTAATCTATACTTATCAAGAAGTTCCAAGAAGCTAATTTGTCGAACATTGTCGTAAGTTAATGCTGTAAGAAATGAAATATAAATGTATAATAATGGTATGATTATTTGTGTGTGGAGGGTTATATGAATGGTCAATCTACTCTTGAAACAAATGGAACAAACTCGTGAGATGATGATTCGTTCAGGTGTAGAGAACGGGTTACAAAATGCGAAAACCATTCAACTGAGTCGCAGATTAGATCAGTTAATGAATACTTATTATAGACAGACAACATTTGAAGAAGAAGAAGGTCAAGAAGATTGAAAGAATGTTCCAGTATTCAGAGTATAAAACTTTTTAAATAATATGTTTAAAAAGCAATTTGGTGGGGAATACTTATTTTGAACACAGCAACATTCTCATTTCCCCTTTAGAGCAGTGATACCCCATCTACTGCTCTCTTTTTTTTGTCTTCATTACACCAAGGTGAAATTGATTTACTCGTATATATGCAGCGCATAAAGTTTTTAGTACAAGTTAATAAGAGAAGTTTGAATTATCACACTTATTGAACTACACTGAAAGATGAAAATAGGTGCTATTGGTTAATAATAATTGATCGATAGCCTTGATACAAAGGAGTATGTACATATGGGAAAAGAGAGTATTGCATTTATCGGTACTGGCGTTATGGGTAACTAAGCTGTTACAACAAATTTAGACAAACTATACAAACCTGTATAGAAGCATAGATTTATAACAGAATACCCTTCGTATCAAGCGATTGGTGCGAACTCCACGTTAATTGCTTTTAACTCCTA
>NZ_JBHZDH010000065.1:0-25857 GCF_042755925.1 Lysinibacillus sp. NPDC059133
ACCATTATAAAGGCTTTTTTTATGCACGCATAATATTGCGGAAAATTCAGTTTTTAAAAATACATTGAATTATTTTAATGCGACGCTAGTGAAATGAACTATTTAATAAAAAGAGTTCCATTTTACATCAGTTTTGTTTCTGTTACCTACATAGAATGATAAACTTCTAGTTATGGAACCAACATCTCCACCTACATTTAGTTGAGCAGATAATCGAGCTTCATCATCCCAAGTTGTATTCACAGGTGTAACCTTTCGAAGAGACATACTTGCATAAGTTCCTCCGGCCATCCAAATGTTAGGGTTCCCTTGCCACATAATAGAATCGTTTCCATAACGGTTCAACCAATAATTAACTTGGTATTCATATCCATAAGCCGCCAATTTATTGCTAACTTTTACTCCTTTACATTCTGTTCCACCCGATGTAGTCTGACAAGAACCCCCACTGATACCTATTCTTTGAATAGCTGATGATTGTGTTTTATCCACTGTCGCTTGTGCTCTGGAACCATCTGGGAATACATAAGTGGTACTAGTAATTTCACCTATGACAGCAGTACTTGAACTTACAGCGTCTTCAAATCCCATTAAATCTGCATCAGCCATACCGCCATTTTTGTACTTTTCAATTAATTTATCAGCAGTTTCTTCATTACTACCCATTTTTAATTGATTCTCTTTTATTGATTGTAAGCCATCATCAGAAAAGACTGTTGCTGATTCTTTAGTTTGATTTAAATCTGTTGATGCTTTTGCATCAATAGTTCCAAACCCAAAACCTGAAATACCTAGAACTGCTAAAGATGTTAAAAGAATTGAACGAAATTTCACTAATAATACCTCCTAAGTAATAATTTGCCACGTGACACTCACTATATTAGCATATTTTTCTTTAAAAGGTAATATAGTGAAATAAGTTCTAAAATTGTTATTATTTTAATGATTCGGTATATTATTAAAATTTAATATTGCATTTTCTAATGTTTCAGCATTTATATGTCCTTTCATTTCACCAAACAATTCATCTAATACAATATACTCAATAGATTTCATTGAAGTCATTTATATACAACCTCCAATTTTATTAATTCCCATAAAGAATCATCTATACCACAATGGTTTACTGTCTCCAGACCAAACCATATTTACACGCATAATGTGATTCCTCCTTGTTTAAATTTAGGCATAGAGAAAACGCCTATTACAAAGATTGAAAAGTTAAAGACATACGAGTACCTTTATCAATCGCTGTAATAAGCGTTCTTAAAAAAAGTGCCCTTCACCGTGTGATTAGAGTAAGAATCATTCCTCGTGCAAGCTCTACTAACCCACTTCCTTTTTCTACCGTTAATAAAAAATCCGTTGTCATTACAACTGGCTCATTTAAGGTCTGTAGGATGTTTTAGACCTAATTCATCAGCAATGAAAAATTGTTTCTTCCAACGGCAATAAAGGAAATTGTTCTCGAATATCAACAACAAAATCCGAATATTCTGTTAAATAAAAGTAGTTCCGTTCCAAATCTGATAAAAATTCGTGCTGCCTTTTCGTTTTAATACCTTTTAAACGAGTGGATCTTCCCAATGAGGAAACATCTTGAATATTTAACCACGGTTTATAATCGGCACCAATTCCCGAGCCACGACCTTCTTTAATCCACTTTTCAACTTTAGATGTTCTAGTTCTTTTAGACATAAAAAACACCCATTTGGCTAAATAATAACCAAAGCGGTAAAGCTTCGTAACTTTTTTACAATCGTCGCGACTTTATTTTAAACATCGCATCTTTTTTATAAACATCGCGACTTTATTTCAAATCTACATAAAGTTGTTTAATTCTTATTGGACTAAAGCACCCGTTAGTTTAAGTGTAACTCTTCACAATTACTTGATATTATATAGGTAAGTAGAAATATAAATTAGAATTTAGTTTATAATTATAAAAATAAGTTTTTTATACTCTTATAATTCTTCAAAAGGAGAGTTTATGAAAAAGACTATTGTTTTTGTATTAACGATACTTATATTATTCTCAGGATTCGCAACACAAAGTTATGCGTTGTCAGATTCGAAATCTGTGGCAATACAAGCGTTGCTAGATGATGCCTCTCGTACATCAGGTGTGCCTGGAATGTCAATCTCAATACTTGCTAATGATGAAGTGTTCTACTTTTCTTCTGGGTATGCAGATCTTGAAAAGGGGTTGTCTGCAAGTGAAAATACACTCTATGAGTTGGCCTCGGTGAGTAAAGCTTTTACTGGTATGGGGATTCTGCTATTGGAAGAGCAAGGGCTGCTATCAATGACTGACCCTATCCAAAAATATTTACCTTGGTTTACGTTAAAGTATCAAGGTAAACCTGTTGATATGCAAAGCCTTACACTAAATAACTTCCTTCACCATACTAGCGGCCTAACAAATATTAGACATACTCAAAATATTCCACAAGGCAATACGCCTGATATGTTGCAAAAGACTGTGGAAACGCTGGTAGATGCTGAATTGGCGTTCTCTCCCGGTGAACAATATAACTATGGAACCGTTAATTATGACGTATTGGGTTTGGTTATTGAGATTGTATCACGACAAAGCTATGAAGACTTTATGAGGGAACAGGTATTTCTACCCTTAGGTCTTCACCAGACGTATGTTTATAAAGAAGATGCTCAAGCCACTGGACAGTTAGCGCAGGGCTACCGTTCTTCCTTTTTCATAACAACTCCATTTAACGCTCCGGATTATGCTGGGAATAAACCTGCCGGCTATATCATTTCTAATACAAAAGATATGGCGCGTTGGATGGGCATACAGATGGGTATCTTGCAGGACATACCCGAAATATTTCACAGGGTTATCGAAAAATCACATAGGGGTGATATGTCTGTTTCGGCTGTCAACGATATGTATTATGCGGCAGGTTGGTCGGTAAACGCCGAACAAACGTTTATAGAACACACTGGGGGTAATCCGAATTTTAGAACCGAAGTAGCCATACTGCCAAATGAACGAACAGCCATCTGCTTACTGAGCAACGGCGCAAATACCAATATAAACCTGGTACTAAAAGTTAAAAATATATTAAACGGCAATCTAACTCAGTCATATGAGATAAGCGGCACACAGCTTTTGGACATCATTTTGTCGTCTACCACAATTATTCTTTGCCTATTGGCCGTTCTGTTATTTCTCTTAGGATTAAGAAAAAGGAAAACGAATGAGCAGCAGCCAATGACAAAAAAGAGAACAATCGTAACAATTATTTTCCTAATCGCTACGATTGCCCAGTGTATAATGTTTTTTGCCTTCGATTGGTCAACGATACTTATTTGGCAAACATATAGTGTTCTTACAGCTTTGATTTCGTCAACATTAATAACAGCAAGCATTACTTGGTATATACTCACCGATAAGATGCCTCGCTCCGAAAATAAGTATAATGTTAAGTAATTAAATTCCAATTTATCAATATTCTTAATTTAAAAAACATAAGACACCTCGGTGTCTTCTTTAATGTCATCGACACTTCTCCTAGTTAAACCCACTTGCTATTTCTTCCACTAACCTGCTCCGTTAGTAAAACAAAAAAGGGGCTGCATACGCAACCCGATTTTCTTCAAGTAAAGCCTTCGTTTGTTCAAAAAAATAGTTTTTTTTATTTCGTGATAAGATATTTTTCTTTGAAAAGTGGACTTAATTCACTCCACACATCAAATTTATTACCATCTAAATCAAAGAAAACAAAGTTCCTTCCAGAGTGTCCTCTGTTTTCAATTTCTCCAACTCTTATTTCTTTATCGATAAAATCTCTATGAATTGCCTCTAATGCAGTTAGTCCATTAACTTCAAATGTTATAGAAAAACGTTCTACACCATAGCAATCATAGAAGTTAGAACTTTGACTTTCTTTAGACTTAACAAGAAAAATACTTTGGTTTGCAAAATTAAGAATTGCTTTGTCTTCGTCTTTATAGCTTAACTCTGCCCCCAATTTGTTTACATACCATTCATAAGAATTTTCTACATTAGTTACTGGAATATAAGTAGTTCCCACCCTTAGCAACTTTTCGCTCATTCTATCGACTCCTTCCAATATCTTTAACAGATACTTTCTCCATTTATGTATTTTTTTCCTTCTAATCTCCATTTTTCTTATTGAACTAAACTGCCCCGTTAGTTGAATATCAATTTATTTTTTATCTCTTATTTCTTCCAGTATTTTTAATGTTACTAAACAATGATGGAGAAGAGCAAAATATATTCAATACTTTAAATAGGTATCTAAAAGGACCAAACATATTAGTCATATAAAATATGTTTGGTCCTTTAATTTATTTAACTTTTTTCAATTTTGGTCTTGATAAGTTAATGATCTTCCATGCTTTTTTGTATTTATCCCATAATATTGTAGCCAGCGTCGATGTAAATCGTTTCGCCTGTCACACCGCGTGATAAGTGAGAAAGCATCACGATTGTCATATCTGCTACTTCGTCTTGTTGAACATTACGTTTTAATGGAGCTGTTTCTTCAATTTTGTGTAAAATTGTATTGAAGGAAGGAACTCCTTTTGCAGCAAGTGTACGAATCGCTCCAGCTGAGATAGCATTAACGCGAATATTATCTTTACCAACATCTGCAGCAAGATAGCGCATAGATGCCTCTAATGCAGCTTTGGCTACCCCCATGACATTGTAGCCATCAAGGACACGCTCTGCTCCTAAGTAGCTCATTGTAACGATAGAACCGCCTTCAGGCATATAAGGATGTGCGGCCTTTGCTGCTGAGATAAGAGAATAAGCACTAGTATCTTGTGCAAATGCATAGCCATCACGAGTTGTATCTAAGAAGCGATTGTGTAAATCTTCTGCATTAGCAAAGGCTACTGAGTGCACGATACCATGGATAACGCCTACTTTAGTACCGATTTCATCGAAAGCTGCTTTTGTACTTTCGTCGCTGTTAACGTCACATTGTACGATCAATGAATCAGATTGTCCGATATTCTCTAATTGCTTTTGTAATTTTTTTAATGAACGTTCTTGGCGATATGTGAAAATAACATTTGCACCTACGTCAAATAAACGTTTTGCGATACCCCAAGCAATACTACGATCGTTTGCCACGCCCATTACGACAATATTTTTATCTTTTAATTGTAATAAATTATCCATCATCTAATAAGAACCCCTTTATGAAATAATATCTGTTATTAGTACCAACTACTAAAATCTTATCATACATAAAAAATGGTTGCAATAACAAGATGAAAAGAGTGACCAACTTTACTTGAAAAAGTAAAAAAATTCATCTCTAATAAGGTAGAGATGAATCTGGTATATAAGCTAGGATCAGTTTCTATTTGATTAAACATTATCCAAAAGATTTTATGAATATCCTGAGTGGGAAAATACATTGGGATGATAATTATGTAAAAAGGCACCCAGTTAAGGATGCCTTTAAAGATACTTAAAACTATTCGAATTTTAATGAGTCGCCATCAAAAGTTTCGTCTGCTACTTTGATTGAGTCAGTTGGGCAGCCTTCGAAAGCATCTTGCATGTCTTCTAGTAGATCTTCTGGAACTTCAGCAGTTCCCATGTTATCATCTAAAATAACGAAGGCAATACCTTCATCATCATAATCATAAATATCTGGTGCTGCGGCTCCACAAGCGCCACAAGCGATGCATGTATCTTTATCAACAATTGTGAATTTAGCCATTTTTCTTTCTCTCCTTTTACATGTTCCTACAAAGCTTCATACTCATTTTAAAGATGTTTATCTTACATTTCAACATAAATACTATTAAATTGGAGGAATTTGCGTCTATGTTACATCAAATTTTATTGCAAATCTTTCAAAAACTAAATAACGAACGAACTATTTCTGCTGCTTATCATGTATTAAGAGGAAAGCGCTCAGGTCAGACTATTCAAGACATTGGCCTATTTCAGTTACATAATTATTTCGGGCTATTACCTAAGTTACCTCGGAAGACATTTGATGAAGTCGTAACTTCATTTTTGCAGTATAGTTGGTTAATAATACAAGAATCTGGTCACTATTCCATGAAAGAGCTAGGTTTACAGCGAGCAGAGCAGACGCCTGACTTTTTATTTGACGGATGGCACTATAGGGGAAATGAGCATGTGTTTTTTGCGAGGTTCTCGTTAATTGTACAAAGTTTATCGTATCAAAATGCTGCGGTTCGTTCATTTTCTCCTATTAGTAGGGATACGAATATTCAGTCCTGGGTTCGATCATTTTTAGTCGAGCATCACTATCAAGATGGACATTTACAGCAACAATTATTGCAGGAGTGTGAACAGGTGCTTTCCATGTTACCCGTGTCAGATGCCAACAAGCAGCTCGTCCTTTATCGGTTGAGTGGTCATAGTTTACCAGGATGGACGTGGCAGCAGCTTGCTAGTCAACGTCAGGAAACTGTTTTAGATAGTCAATTAGCGTTTATAGAATTGCTACATACGTTATTAAATGAAGTTCATCAGACAAATGATTATCTGCTGCTTGGTAAAATGGCAGAGGGATTAAGAGTCAAAGCATTATTAACTGATTCAGCGCAGCAAACAGCACATTTATATGAGCAGGGCTATTCAATTGAACAGATTGTGCAAATAAGGAAATTAAAACAAAGTACAATTGAGGATCATTTGGTAGAATTAGCCATAAATGAACCGAACTTTTCGATTGGTCCGTTCGTCTCTTATGAAGAGGCGGAAAAAGTTTGGCAGGTATCAAAACACTATCAAACTAAAAAATTGAAAACATTGCATGAAGTAGTTGAAGGTATGAGTTATTTCCAGTTAAGGCTTGTCCTCGCGAAAGGAGAAGTTTAAATGGAACTTGAACAAACATTAGCAAAGTATTTTGGCTATACAACTTTTCGTCCAGGCCAAAAAGAGGTCATTGAAGCAATTTTAGAAGAAAAAGATGTTATTGCTTTATTACCAACAGGAATGGGGAAATCACTTTGTTTCCAGCTACCAGGATATATCTTGCAGAAGCCGGTTTTAATCGTTTCTCCTTTGCTTTCTCTCATGCAGGATCAGGTAGAGGAGCTAAAACGCTTTGGTGAAAAGCGGGTAGTTGCCTTAAATTCATTTTTAACCGTAAGTGAAAAACGATATGTGTTACATTTCTTAGAGCAGTTTCGTTTTATCTTTACGTCACCAGAGATGCTTTTACAGCAACAGGTTCAAGACAAGCTTTCACAAATGCAGCTAGGTCTTATCGTAGTGGACGAGGCACACTGTATTTCACAGTGGGGCTTTGATTTTAGACCGGATTATTTACGAATTGGACAATGGTTTTCACAAGTAAATCGTCCACCGGTTTTAGCTTTATCAGCGACTGCGACGAATAAAGTAGTCAATGATATACGAGATACATTGTCGCTCGATACACCATTTGAGTTTTTGTACAATGTGGATCGGCCTAATATTCATCTTGGGCGTGTTGTATTTGAGGATAGGGCAGATAAAACACATTGGATTATGCAGCATGTTAAAGAGACGGCAGGACCGGGTATATTATATATGTCCTCGCGGAAGCGTGCTGAACAATATAGTGAGGCATTTATACAGGCAGGTATACGAGCGGCAGCTTATCACGCAGGCTATGGTGCTGAGGACCGTCAGTTTATTCAGCAACAGTTTATTGACGGGGAGCTCGACTGGATTGTGGCTACGAATGCTTTTGGAATGGGTATCAATAAGTCAGATATTCGTCAGGTCATCCATGAAACGATGCCTGCTAATGTAGAAAATTACATGCAGGAAATTGGCCGTGCAGGGCGTGATGGTCAACCAGCGCTCGCCATTTTACTATATAGTGATGGTGATGAGGAATTTGCGAAATTTGTTGTAACAGGCGATTTGCCAACAGCTGGTCATGTTGATCGTTATCAGGAACTACTAAATCAGCAAGTACACCCTTCACAAATGTTGAAAAATGGAGAGCTGAGTGAGACCGCTTTTCGTGTGCTGGATTACTGGTTGCAACAAGAAACGATGGAACAAGTTAAAGTGCGTTTAAATCATTTGGCACTGGAAAAATATCGTGCTGTCGATAAAATGCATAAAATTACCCAGACAAAAAACTGTATTCGCACACAGCTAGTCGGGTATTTTGGGCAAAAATTGCTGAAAAAACCGGAAAACTGTTGTGAAAATTGTGGAATCCATTATGATGAAATCAATAAGGTACGCTTGAAGGAAGAGAAGAAAATAGAAATGATTCCATGGGGAAGTCGGTTAAAGCAACTCTTAATGGGTTTTTAGAGGCTCACCACCAAAAGTTATGGATGACATTTGTTAAAACGTATGCCATGTATATAAGTTGATTGGAGTGAAGATTAGACGCCCCTGGGAAAGCGCACAGTCGGAACGGAAATCACCCCCCACGTTATGGTGATATGCCCTTTTTAGACTATAACTGACGGTCATTTACTTTTTTCGCAAAATTCGTCATAATAGAATGATAGAATGCGTAGTGAGGTTGGAGGAAAGACGAATGAGTAAAGAAGATTATCGCGATAAAATCGAAGAACATCGTCAATCTTTTGAAGAAGAACAAAAAGAACAGGAAGCTTTATCTAGAGTTGCAAGAATGAATAAAAATGGAAGTAATAATAAAAAGCCAAAAAATACAAAACGAAAAACGTCATTAATGACGATTCTTTTTGTAATTTTTATCTTAATTCCATTATCAATATTAGTCTATTTCTTAAAATTCTATGAACCTGGATCAACGATTGAAGAGGTTGAAAAAAATTCTACGGATCAAATTGTAGAAATTGACAAATCAGGGAATAAAGTATCCGTGTCAACTGACAAAAACAAAGAAGACGATAAAGAAGGCAAAGCAGACAAAGCAGACAAAGCAAAGGAAGCATCTAAAAAAGACGCTGAGAAATTAGCAGCTGAACAGAAGGCAGCAGAGGAAGCGAAAAAAGCAGAAGCAGCCAAGCAGGCAGAGGAAGCTAGACAAGCCGAAGCAGCTAAGAATGCAGAGGCAGCTAGAAGAGCACAAGCTGAAGCAGCTAGAAAAGCAGAAGATGCTAGAAAAGCTGAACAAGCACGAAAGGCTGAGGAAGCACGAAAAGCAGAAGAAGCAAAACAATCTGCAAAAGCAAGTACCCATACTGTAAAAGCAAATGAAAATTTATATCGTATTGCATTGAATCACTACGGTGATGGCAGTGAAGCAACACTAGCGAAAATCCGTGCAGCAAACGGTATGTCTTCTAATACTCTATCGGTTGGGCAAGTTATTAAGTTACCATAAGAAAACAGGTGTCATTCTTTGGCAATGATGTTTTTCTAGTATAAAATAATGGACAAACGTTAACACCAAGTAGGGTTGAGGCGTACGTCTGATTTAGTGAAAAGACGATTCTTCTTTTAAATGAATCGTCTTTTTGCTTTCGTAAGGAGAAGTGAAGGAATGATTTATTTTGGACTATTTATTTTAGTAGTCATCGCGTTCTTGCTTTATATGTTGAAGGTGGCACATGAAAATAATGTTTTACATCATCAATTGCTATTAAAGGGTGAACAGGAAAAAATCCGACTATTTTTTATTTCGGATACCCATTTACGCAAAATTAACCGCCAGATGATTGAGCAGTTAGATGGTCCATTTGATGCTGTTATAATTGGTGGAGATTTTGCGGATGGACGTACACCTATTCAACGTATTCATGACAACCTTAAATTATTAACGCCTTTAGGACCAACTTATTTTGTATGGGGTAATAATGACAGAGAAGTAGGTGAAGAGCGATTACGAAGTATTTTACAGGACCATGGTGTTCAGATTATTGCCAATGATGCTGTATTACTACCTAAAAAAAACCGCTTTTGGCTTAATGCAATTGAAGACACATCGATAATGAAAAGTAGATTTGATGAAGCATTTGCAAAGGTAAAAGAGAAAGATTTAGTTGTTTTCATCTCACATAACCCTGGTGTTTTTGCAGAAGTTCGAGCAAAATTTAGAGCAGATTTAATGATGGGGGGGCATTTACACGGTGGTCAAATTAGAATTGGCTCATATGGGATGCATCCTAACGGCTCATATCGGGAGCGTGAAGGTGTGATGACGTTAGTTAGCAACGGCTATGGTACTACGTTATTACCTTTCCGACTTGGTGCGAGACCACAGTGTCATATTATTGACATTGAAGTTTCGGATAAATAAACAACCAAAACTCGTTAGAAGGCGTATAATGGAAGCGATAAGGATTAATTCGGTAAAAGCCCGATTAAGTAAAGTATTAGCATATTGCTAATACAAAGTTGATAGGAGTGTCAAGAAATGCAGCAAGTAGATGCAATTATTGTTGGAGGAGGCCCATGTGGTTTAGCCGCAGCAATAGCCTTGCAAAATATTGGATTAAAGCCAATTGTCATTGAAAAAGGAAATATCGTAAATGCAATTTACAATTACCCTACACATCAAACTTTTTTTAGTACGAGTGAACGACTGGCTATAGGCGATGTGCCCTTTATTATTGAAGGTCGTAAGCCAAAGCGAAACCAAGCGCTAGTTTATTATCGAGAAGTTGTGCGTTTGAAGGATATTCAAATAAATCGCTTCGAGAAAGTAAATAGCGTTGTAAAAAATGGAGCGATGTTTACAGTAACAACAGATAAAGAGGTTTATACAACACCTTATGTTGTGATTGCAACAGGCTACTATGACCATCCAAATTATTTAAATATTCCAGGTGAGAAATTACCGAAAGTCTACCATTACTTTAAAGAGGGACATGAATTTTTTGATACTGATGTTCTTGTAATAGGCGGTAAAAATTCGGCAGTGGATGCAGCACTTGAGTTGAATAAGGCTGGAGCTCGCGTCACTGTTGTCTATCGTAGTAGTGAATATTCACCTAGCATCAAGCCATGGGTTTTACCCGAATTTGAAGGACTAGTACGGGATGGAGAAGTCCAAATGCAGTTCAATACAAATGTGCTGGAAATCCGTGAGCATGAGGTCGTTGTAGAAATGAATGGTAGCGAGAAAACTTTAAAAAATGATTTTGTTTTTGCGATGACAGGCTATCATCCAGATCATTCTTTTATCCGAGCAATGGGTGTGTCTATTGATGATGAAACGGGACGTCCTTTTTTTAATCCAGAAACTATGGAAACAAATGTAGAAGGATTATTCATTGCAGGAGTTATTGCAGCTGGAAATAATGCCAATGAAATTTTTATTGAAAATGGCCGTTTCCATGGCGATTGTATTGCGAAGACTATTCTAGAAAAAGGAAAATAGCAATAGGAGAGCTGTATAGGCAAGTAAGCTGCTTATACAGCTTTTTTTAATGGTGGATAAGAAGAGTGAAAGCGACGGATAGAAAGGCAAAGCGATGGGAGCTTTCTCATCGTTCGTTAGGCTTTCAATCATTATTTGAGCAAATGAGAAATAAGTTGCTTCAACTATCAGAAGCAGCGTATGTAGCTATAATTGTAGGAACTGGGACGTTGGCAAATGAAGTTATGCTAGGGCAATTGTAGGCTCAACAATTAGGGCGTGGACTAATATTAACAAATGGTGAGTTTGGAGAACGTCTTCGAAAGCAAGCAGAGAGATGGTCATTAGATTTTGATGTAATTGAGCAAGATTGGGGAAGTTCCTTTGGCACAAATAAGTTGGACTATTATTTGCAAAAAAGTTCTTATCATTGTCTTCTTGTAGTACATGGAGAAACGTCGACTGGTACTTGTAATGATATAAAGGAAATTTTAGAGCTTACAAAGCGATATAATATAAAGCTTTGTATGGATTGCATTAGTTCTTTCGGAGCAATGCCATTTTCTTTAAAAGATTGTTATTTAGCGACTGCAGTGAGTGGAAAAGCAATTGGCGCACAGTGGCTTGGTTTTTGTTTTATCGCAAAACATTGTGAAATCTTCTTCAACATTACCTGCTTATCTCGGTTTAGCTAATTACCAGCAAGGTGCGATTCCATTTACATTACCAGCGCAAATGTTGCTTCAGCATTACAATCATATCCAGAAAGATATGGACAGCTACAGCAACGTTTTAACTTCTTTCAGCGGATGTCCAAACACCCGCTGAAAGAAGTTCTGTCTGTTATTCTGCCAGATTTTGAGATAGCCATCAATCATTTACATAATATCTTGGATTATTATAAGCAAATTATAGATGTATAAGCTAAAGTGAATGCCGAATATATTAGCTTTACATGAAAAATTCCTTTAAATCAATAGGAGTTCCAACTTTATTGAGCCCAATTAATAATTTTAATCGAGCCTTTTGACCATTAATGCCAGTTGCAAATATAGCTCCTAGGTCTTCGAGCATTTTGCCACCACCAACGTAACCGTAGACACCTTCTGCTATTCCATTAAAACAACGGGATACGAGTATAACAGGGATACCGCGCTCTAACAGACTTTCAATACCCTTAACAACTGATGGAGGGACGTTACCTTGTCCAAGTCCTTCTAATACAACGCCGTCATATTTACATGCGAGTACTACATCAAGTAAGTCAACCTCCATACCAGCATACACTTTCAGCATGGCTACTCGCTTTGATAATCCATCAACATCTACATATTGACGGCGGATAGGGGCATGATGAAACAATATTCTTGATTTTGTAATAAGTCCGATTGGGCCATATTGAGGTGACTGGAAGGTATTTACTGAGCTTGTGCTTGTTTTTGTCGTGTTAACAGCAAGGTGGACCTCGTCATTCATAACAACAAGAACACCTTTCTCACGAGCTTCTTCATCTACAGCTACACGGACGGCTTCTACTAAATTATAAACCCCGTCTGCACCAAGTTCGTTTGAAGAGCGCATGGCACCTGTTAAAACAATAGGAATTGATAAATCAGTCGTTAACTCTAAAAAGTATGCTGTTTCTTCTAATGTATCAGTACCATGGGTGATGACAACGCCATCAATTTTCTCCTCTGCCACTTTTTCGATAATAAGATTACGTAATTTAAGCATTTCTTTATGAGTAATATGTGGTGATGGGAGGTTGAATGCCTCCATTTCAATAATTGAGGCAAGTGCATCAAGTTTGCTGCTTTCCTTCATTAGCGGATTTTCCTTGTTAGGCATAACGGCACCTTCATCACTCATCGCCATAGAAATTGTTCCACCTGTATGAATTAATAAAATTGTTTTTTTCATAAAAAATAATATCTCCTTTTAAAAAGTTTTATGTCATAACATGGTATAATAATAGCAGTTTATCTTCATGTAACAGATATTTTTTGTCGAAAATAAAAGTTTAATGTCAAAAAAGTTCCACCCAATAACCGACAGAAAAAGATGAACTGTGAAATTTTCCATCCTGCAAAGACGCTAAAGTTAACCAACATTATGGGGCTGGCTTCACTTTCATGCAAAAAAATTGTTGGTCTAAAGTCAGAAGGATGTCACGAATTTTAAAATCTTAACATCATTATGTCAAGGTGAAATTGATTTTTGAAAGGGGCCGGCATCATGATCATTTTATTATCAGCTGCCATTGCACCCGGTCTAGCGCTTTTTAGTTACTTTTATTTGCGCAATCAGATGGCAACGGAGCCAAGAAGAACTTTACTTCAAACGTTTTTGTATGGCGCATTTTTAACGTTCCCAATCATGTTCTTACAGTATGTACTAACAGAGGAAGGGGTCTTTCGATATCTTTATCTACAAGATGTAGTTTTTTCGAGTGTAGTTGAAGAGTTTTTTAAATGGTTTGTTCTGTTAATCGCAATCTACAATCATGTAGAATTCGATGATCCTTATGATGGCATACTGTATGGTGCAAGCATATCTCTTGGTTTTGCCACGATTGAAAATGTGCTTTATTTATTTTCTTTCGGTTTGGATACAGCATTTATGCGTGCATTATTACCTGTATCAAGTCATGCTTTGTTCGGTGTTGTAATGGGCTATTATTATGGACGTGCCAAGTTTTCGAAGCTTGCAAAGACGAAAGAAATGATTGCTATGGCGCTTTGTGCACCGGTAGTTTTACACATTTTATATAATACAATTTTATCGTTTAAAGGATATTGGGTATATTTAATGATACCTTTTATGCTGTTTTTGTGGTGGTTTGGGCTACGAAAAGTCAAGCTTGCTCACTATCACCTAGTACAACATTTGCATATGCATAAAAAATATAAAGTGTAGAAATCTAAAAAAGATTTCTACGCTTTTCTATTTTTTAAATGTATAAAATGAGTCGTTTGTTTCAAGCTATGAAAAAAAGGAGTGATGATAGTGCGATTAGTAAGCATAGTTTTTGCTTTGATGTTGGGGATTAGTATATTCGCTATTCCGCAAAATGACGCCATTGCATTTACCGGGCAACAGATTTCTCGTGGTGCTTATGGAGATGATGTAATTGAGCTACAGGCAAGGCTACAATACTTAGGGTTTTATAAAAGTAAAATTGATGGCAAATTTGGCTATAACACATATTGGGCTTTACGAATTTTCCAAGAGAAATATGGTTTACCAGTAGATGGAATAGCCGGTGCTAAAACTAAAAAAACTTTATCAGGTTATTCAGATTACGATGAAGGATGGGTAAAAGCGCAATTAAATGCAGGAAATCAATTTACCTATTATGGTGGTACGCCACTTGAACAGCAAGTGAAAACAAACACTGGCGGCGGCGGTGGAGGTGGAGGTAAAAGTAGTGGTAGTAGTAACAATAATGGGACTAAAACTCAACTACCTCCAAAGTATACTGACAGAGATGTACAGTTAATGGCGAATGCGGTTTATGGTGAAGCTAGGGGAGAGCCTTATGAAGGTCAAGTGGCTGTAGCCGCTGTTATTTTAAATCGTTTGGAAAGTCCTGAATTCCCAAATACTATTTCAGGTATCATTTTCCAACCACTAGCATTTACTGCGGTGGCAGATGGACAAATTTGGCTTGAACCAAATGAACGTGCAAAAGAAGCAGTTCTTGATGCTATGAATGGATGGGATCCTTCAGAAAATGCACTTTATTATTTTAATCCGAAAACAGCTACAAGTAAGTGGATTTGGTCACGAGCTCAAATTAAACGAATTGGAGAACACATTTTCTGTTCATAAGAAAGGAGGAAAAAAATGAGAACAATGCTCGTTATACTCACTGCGGCGGTTATTGGTTTAGGGGCATATAGCATTAATATGCACGGAAAAAATGCAAGTTTACAACGTACTGTGCTAGCTCAGTACACGGATAATTTAACGGATGCATCTGAGAAATTATCGCATCTACAACAATCTGTTTCACAATCTCTATTGTTTCGGGATGACAATGCCATCCACAATGAGTTAGATTCTGTTTGGCGACTAAGCTCTGACGTTCGATCTTCTATGTCGAATATTCCTATCGGGCAGGAAATGTCGAACGACTGGCTAAGTTACTTAGGACGTCTAGGAGATGAGGCAAAGAAAACATCTAAAACTGGTGATTATAAAGCTTGGCGAGAAAAAATGCCACAAGTCTCAACGAATTTACAATCACTTTCAGATGAATGGTCAGCTGCAACAGTAGATTTTTATAAAAATAACGGTAAAATGGATGTCTGGTTAAGACAAGTAGATACTAAAAACCCAAATACAACTTTTGATAATGTACAAAAGACATTAAAGGGTTACAGCGAAAAAGACTTCCCACTTACATTAAGCGAATCGGATTGGCAGAAAAAAATAGATCTTAAAGCATTACAAGATTCAGTCATTACTGAAAAAGAAGCATTGGAAAAAGTAAAACAATTATTCCCTATCATAAAAGACGCAACATTTACTGTGACGAAAAGTAGCGATACTGCACCATATCCGTTTTATCATATCCAATTCCACCAAGATATTCGTTTAGGATATGTCGATCTAACAGAAAAGGGTGGACATTTAATATCCTATTTAGTGGAACGTCCAGTTGATGAAGCAAGGCTATCACAAGATGAAATTATGAAAAAAGCTGAAGAATATGTAAAACGACTTGGCATGAATGATGTTGCATTTGTGGAATCTCGTGAAAACCATCAAGCATGGCATGTGACATTTGCACGTGTTCACCCTGGCGATAATGCATTGGTTTATGCAGATGGGGTGCAATTAAAGCTTGCTAAGGATACAGGCGAGTTACTTGGTGCAAATGCGATGGAATATATTCAGGCAGAGACAATTAAACCACAAACTGCAAAACCAATTGATTGGAAAACTTTCTTCGATGATGACGTGAAAGTAGAAGAAGTAAGAAATATTTATACAGATAATGGTCAATTTGAACAACGTCTTTGTTATGAGGTAATTGCGGTTCGTGATGCGCAAGAAACATTCAGAATAGTTATTGACGCTGAAAATCACAATGTTTTAAAAGTGGAATATTTAACGTAATATAAGAAAAAACTACCAGTTTTTATAGCCAAAATGGGCATCTCATGCGATAATAAAGTATATTTGTGTTCGAGGAGATGCTCATGGAAATAAAAATTGGTACACAATTAGAACTTGAACCAACTTATACAGAGCGTGTTGAAAAATTCCTCTGTAAAGTTGTAGAACAAAATGAAAATATTATTTACATCGATTATCCAATAAATGTTGCCACAAAGAAAACAGCTTTTTTAATAGATGGATCTGAATTTAGAGCAAGTTTTCGCACGGGGGATAAACAATCATTTGCTTTTAGTACTGAAGTGATTGGACGTAAAGCTGGTAATATTCCTATGATTATGTTGCATTGCCCAAAGGAAGATGACTTTATCAAAATTCAGCGTCGTGAATATGTACGTGTGGAAACGCCTGTGGATATAGCGATACAGTTTAAGGATTACAAATATCAGCTCGTAACATCGGATATTAGCGCAGGTGGTTTGGCAGTTATCTTGAAAGGGGCAATTACTTTCCAAGATGGTGATGAGGTTCGGTTAACAATCGTCTTACCATATGCCAACGGGGATGTTAAATACGTGATTACGGATGCGACGGTTGTTCGTATATTCGAAAAAGATAACAAAAAAATTGCCACTATACAACTAACAGATACTGATGATGTAGACCAACAGCATATTGTTCGTTTCTGCTTTGAACGTCAGTTAGTGAATCGTCGTAAAGAAATAAATCCTTTTGATGCTTGATTTTTTTACGCTTATTAATTGTCTTCACGACCTCAATTGATGAGTGGGAAATTCCATGAATTTTTGAAGGGAGTTTACAAACCTTCAACTCGAAAAGTAATTTGATTTTAGAAAGCCCTCTCCTTGAAGAGGGCTTTTTTATGATACAATATGGTGTGATAGAAAGTAGGGGGAAATATGAAAAAAAACATTCAAATTGCGATTGATGGACCGGCTGGTGCTGGGAAAAGCACAATCGCAAAAATTGTTGCAGAGGCACTTGGATTTACGTATATCGACACAGGTGCTATGTATCGTGCTGTGACGTATAAAGCAATGCAACAAAACATACATTTAGATGATGAAACAAAATTAGCAGAAATGCTAGCATCTAGCACAATTGAATTAAAGCCTTCTTCTCAAGGACAACTTGTCTTTTTAGATGGGAAGAATGTGTCTGCTGAAATTCGATCAAATGAGGTAACTTCATCTGTTTCACAAGTAGCGGCTCATGCTAAAATACGTGAATTATTAGTAACACAGCAACAAAAGCTTGCGGCTAATGGTGGTGTTGTTATGGATGGGCGCGATATTGCTACTCATGTATTAAAGAATGCAGAACTAAAAATATTTATGTCTGCAACTGTAGAGGAGAGAGCAAGACGTCGTTTTATTGACAACCAAAAGCGAGGAATTGAATCTTCCGTTGAAAAGCTTCAAGAAGAAATTGCCCTGCGCGATAAAATGGATAGCGAGCGTGAAGCATCACCACTAATTCAAGCGGAAGATGCCATATTTTTAGACACGACAGACCTGTCAATTGATGGTGCAGCACAGGCCATTTTAAAATTAGCGCAAGAAGAAATGGTATAAATCCAAAAATTTCAGACATTTTTTGAATTTAAAGGATTTATTTTTGTCTTTGTCTTCAATATCGAATAAAATAGTAAGGGAAGATGCGAAGGAGGGTTACATATGTCTGAAGAAATGAACAATGCAGAACAAACGTTTAACGAAGGTGATATCGTCAAAGGTATCGCTGAGCAGGTTGATGAAAAAGCGGTAACTGTTTCAATCCCAGGTGCACCATTTGATGGTATTGTACCAATAAGTGAATTATCAAGCTTACACATTGAAAAAGCGTCTGACGTAATCTCTGTCGGAGATGAGTTGGATTTGATGATTACAAAAGTTGAAGAAGAAAACTATGTATTATCAAAACGTAAAGTAGATGCTTTAAAAGCATGGGATACACTTGAGCAACAATTCAACGCTGAGGAAATTTTCGAAGCGGAAGTAAAAGATATTGTTAAGGGTGGTCTTGTCGTAGATTTAGGAGTACGTGGCTTCGTTCCAGCATCTCTAGTAGAAGACTACTTTGTTGATGATTTTGAAGACTATAAAGGGAAGTCTCTTAACTTTAAAATTGTTGAGCTTGATAAAGAAAAAAATCGCTTGATTTTATCACATCGTGCTGTAGTGGAAGCTGAAAAAGCTTCTCAAAAGAAAAATGTCATTAACCAAATTAAAACTGGTGATGTTTTAGATGGTAAAGTACAGCGTATTGCATCGTTTGGTGCATTTATTGACCTTGGTGGTATTGATGGTCTTGTGCATATTTCACAAGTGTCTCATGAGCATGTGAGTGATGTGAGTGAGGTTTTATCAGAAGGACAAGAGGTGAAGGTAAAAGTCCTTTCTGTAGACCCAGCAAATGAGCGTATTTCGTTATCTATTAAGGAAACGTTACCTGGTCCTTGGTCGAGCATTGAAGAGCGTGCAGCGAAAGGTACAGTGTTAGATGGAAAAGTAAAACGTCTTACTTCATTCGGAGCGTTTGTGGAAGTTTTCCCAGGTGTAGAAGGCTTAGTGCATATTTCGCAAATCGCGCATAAGCATATTAACACGCCACATGAAGCTTTAAAAGAAGGACAAGAAGTACAAGTGAAAGTGCTTGACGTAAATGCTGAAGATGGCCGTTTAGCATTAAGCATTAAAGATTTACTTGAAAATCCTGAGGCAGAGGAAGTAATCGACTATGAATTACCAGAAGAAAACACAGGCTTCTCTTTCGGTGATGTTATTGGCGATAAACTGAAAAACTTTAAATAAACTTGACAAGCGAGGATACAGTTTGTGTCCTCGTTTTTTTATGGCGGAAACGGATAGAACAATCGAAGTAAAACAGATAGAATAAATCAGACTCGAAGATAACCACATCACATCGAACATTCAAATAGAACAGCCGAAATGATATAAAAATTCCTAAATAGATGGAAAGAACGGTACATAGCGCGCCCCTTCATGGATATGATATGATATAATGGCATTTTTCGTGTATAATAGCGAAAGACAAGAAGTTGGAAGGATGAAGTACAGATGACGAAACCAGTAGTAGCCATCGTAGGTCGTCCGAACGTAGGTAAGTCGACGATTTTTAATCGTATCGTTGGAGAACGTGTATCGATTGTGGAAGATATTCCAGGCGTTACACGCGACCGTATTTATAGTTCGGCAGAGTGGTTAACACATGATTTTAATATTATTGATACAGGTGGTATCGAGATTGGGGACGAGCCGTTTTTAGAACAAATTCGTCAACAAGCAGAAATTGCCATTGATGAAGCGGACGTTATAATCTTTATGACAAATGGTCGTGAAGGTGTAACAGCTGCTGATGAGCAAGTTGCTAAAATTTTATACAAAACAAAAAAGCCGGTCGTGTTAGCAGTAAATAAAATTGATAACCCGGATATGCGCGAGATGATTTATGATTTCTATGCGCTTGGCTTTGGTGAGCCTTGGCCAATTTCTGGTTCTCACGGCTTAGGCTTAGGGGATTTATTGGACGAATGTGCTAATCATTTCCCTAAGGAAGATGAAGAACAATATGGAGACGAGGTTATTAAATTCTCGTTAATTGGTCGACCAAATGTAGGGAAATCTTCATTAGTAAATGCATTTTTAGGCCAAGACCGCGTTATTGTGAGTAATATCGCGGGTACTACTCGAGATGCTATTGACACGCCTTATGAGTATGATGATCAGGAATATGTCATTATAGATACTGCAGGTATGCGTAAAAAAGGGAAAGTATACGAAACGACAGAGAAATATTCTGTATTACGTGCGTTACGTGCAATTGAACGCTCTGATGTTGTTTTAGTTGTTCTAAATGCAGAAGAAGGCATTCAAGAACAAGATAAAAAAATTGCAGGCTATGCGCATGAAGCTGGAAAAGCTATTGTTATCGTTGTTAATAAATGGGATGCTATTGAAAAAGACGAAAAAACAATGAACGTCTTTACACAACAAATTCGTGAGCATTTCTTATTCTTAGACTATGCTCCAATTATTTTTGTATCAGCCAATACAAAGCAACGTGTACATCAAATTTTACCGATTATACAACGTGTAAGTGAGAACCATGCAATGCGTATTCAATCATCTATCCTTAATGAAGTGATTGAGGATGCAGTGGCACGCAACCCAGCACCAACTGATAAAGGCCGCCGTCTTCGCATCTACTATGCTACCCAAGTTGCGATACAGCCACCGACGTTTGTGGTGTTTGTTAATGAACCAGAGCTAATGCATTTCTCTTATGAACGATTTTTAGAAAACCGTATCCGAGAAACATTTGATTTTGAAGGAACGCCAATTCGTTTAATTACCCGTGCTCGTGCTTAGGAAAAATATACACATACAATACGCCAACCCGACAATTATTGTTGGGTGGCGTCTTTTTACAAGAGAGGAAAGAATAATTTTTCTAATGTCTACTAATAAGATTGCTTTGAAAGCTTTACTGTTATAAGCCTTTCTCTAGCATTTTTTGTAACTAATAGGAGTGAATTGTCTTTTCAAAACAAGGGAGGTTTTTGAATGGAAAAAGTTTGTGTATTAGGGGCAGGCTCATGGGGTTCAGCGCTTGCGATGGTGCTTGCAGAAAATGGGCATGATACACTTCTATGGACTCATCGAACAGATCAAGCTGAAGAGATTAACAACCTGCATACAAATAGGAAGTATTTACCTGAAACGGTGCTACCGACAAATTTGTATGCGACAAGCGATATTGCTAAGGCAGTTGCTCATTCGGAGACAATTGTCGTAGCCGTGCCTACTAAGGCTATTCGAGAAGTATGTGAAAAAATGATCGCAACACTTGATAAAAAAGTACTGTTTGTTCATGTATCGAAGGGAATTGAACCCGATACATTAAAACGAATTTCAGAAATTTTAGTAGAAAGTTTACCACCTGAATTTGTAGAAGAAGTTGTTGTACTTTCAGGTCCAAGTCATGCAGAGGAAGTTGTCTTACACCACCCGACAACTGTTACAGCAGCTTGTGCAAGCATTGAAGCTGCAGAAAAAGTGCAGGATTTATTTATGAACCAATTTTTCCGTGTCTACACAAACAAAGATGTGCTAGGCGTAGAAATAGGTGGCGCATTAAAAAACGTAATCGCATTAGCTGCGGGTATTTCAGACGGCTTAAATTATGGTGATAATGCCAAAGCTGCACTTATTACGCGAGGGTTGGCTGAAATTTCACGTTTGGGTGTTAAAATGGGAGGGAATCCATTTACATTCTCAGGACTTACAGGCATGGGGGACTTAATTGTCACATGTACAAGTGTGCACTCTCGTAATTGGCGCGCAGGTAATTTACTGGGGCAAGGAATGAAACTGCCAGAGGTGCTCGATCAAATGGGCATGGTGGTTGAGGGGGTACGCACAACAAAAGCTGCCTATCAACTAGCAGAGAAACATGACGTTGCTATGCCAATAACAACGGAGCTCTATAGTGTTCTATTTAATAATATAGAACCAAAAATAGCGGTTGATGCATTAATGATGCGTATGAAAAAACGAGAAATCGATGACATGATGTATTGATAATATATATTTGCAGGTATGTCAATCTGGAAAATATAGTGTTCTGTTGACTGATATAAGGATTTTTTGTTGATATTTTGCTTATGTATGCCCATTTTATCTGATTGTAGCCGGTAGCGGAAATCAGTGCTTTCCAATTAACGGAAGTGGTTAAAAATGGTTAATCAACATACCTGATCTATTTGATAAGGTTTGTCATAAAATGGACAAAAATAGGGTGTCTCAGAATATAACTGAGACGCCTTATTGTTTGTTTTTAGTTTGAATAATCCATAAAGTTATAAAGGTTGTCCATTTGATGATAGTTATTGGACAACTATTTCTTTTTGGCAAAAGCACATAGTATAATATACTTTGATTGTTTCGTAACATTGTAGAAAGGTGGTTGTCTCTTAAATGGGTCCGTTAGCACATTTGCCCTCGCTTGATGTAATGTGGGTATCATTTTATTGTATCGGCTTTATGATTATATCTGTTGCTTTAATTTATTTAGCTCGTAATAAGGTTTCGAACGTTTTTTTACGTACAATTATAAATTTAATTGCATACATACTGTTTGGACTTGGCACATTTTTAATGGTTCTAATTGTAGCCACATGGCCAGCATAAAAAATGATGAGGTGGAAGTGACATGAAAAAACTAAGTGCTTTTCTTTTTGTAATAATAACCGCTGTACTTCTAGTAGGTTGTGCGTATCCAGAAGATGAAAAAATGGCAAAATTAGTGCCTGATGCTGACCAATTAGCTGCGGTTCAGCGTGCGGTTAATGAATATCGTGAAGCAACTGGTGGACTAGTTCCAATTAAAAATAGCGAGCTAGATACAGATATATATATAAAATATTTAATTGATTTTGAAAAATTAATGCCTAAATATCTTGCACAAATTCCTGGGAACGCCTATGAAAAGGGTGGGATTTTCCAGTATATTATTTGGGATCCTGAGAATGAAGCTAAAGTAAAATTGGTAGATTTAAATGCTGCAGAGCGAATTCGTGAAATTAATATCCGCAAACTTTCTACCCAATATTTACCAATAAAGGGTGCAACTTCTGATAATGTATATCAAATAAACTTTGAAAAATTGGGCTATAAAACAGATGTAACTGTGAAAAGCCCCTATTCTGGTACCGAATTACCAATATTTATGACAGGCGATGGCGAAATGCATGTTGACTATTCAATCGATTTAGGTCAACTACTAAAAGAAGACAAACCTGCTGTAAAGCCTGGAGATGATATTCGTCAGCTACTTGTCGATAAATATCCAGTAGTACCAGCTTATTCTATACCGTATACAGTAGATGAAAATGGTGAGCCAATTTATTCTATGGATGCCTATAATAGTGACGCAAAAAAAGCTAGAGAAAAAGCTAGAGAAAAAGCAATTCAAGAGTCTGAATCTAAAACTAAAAAAGATTAGTCGAAAAGCTCCTTACATTTGTGAGGGGCTTTTCATATTTATCTATCCGTCCGCATATAGTGAAAAAGCGTAGATAAAGGAGGCAGAAACCTTGAGTGAAGCAGTATTTAGAGAAATTGCAGAGCGCACAAATGGCGATGTTTATATTGGTGTTGTCGGTCCAGTACGTGTAGGTAAATCAACATTTGTAAAAAAGGTTATGGAAGCGGTCGTGTTACCGAATATAGTGGATGAAACAGAAAGAATGCGGGCACAAGACGAGATGCCACAAAGCTCGCCGGGGCCAGTCATTATGACTGCTGAGCCGAAGTTTGTGCCTGCCCAAGCAACACGTATTGCGGTCGGTGATGATGAAATGCCGTTCCAAATTCGTTTAGCCGATTGCGTTGGTTATGTCATTGAAGGTACGAAGGGCTATGAGGATGAAAATGGGCCAAAATATGTGCATACACCTTGGCATACAGAGCCTATCCCCTTCCAAGAAGCGGCGAAAATAGGCACAGATAAAGTAATTCGTGACCATGCCAATATTGGGATTGTTGTAACAACAGATGGCACAGTAAATGGGATAAGTCGTCGTGCGGCAGAGAAGGCTGAAGAGGAAATTGTAGAGCAATTAATGGATATTGGAAAACCTTTTGTTGTTGTATTAAATTGCCAAATGCCAGCACGGGAGGAAACTGTACAGCTTCGAAATGAGCTATTTGAGCGCTATAATGTTCCAGTAATTGCCACTTCAATTGATCAAATGCGCGCCTCTGATATTCAGTATATTTTGCAAGAAGCATTATTTGAATTTCCAATTCGAACAATTGAGGTGGAAAAGCCAGATTGGTTAGATGTTTTAGATGCAACACACCCATTGAATGTTGCATTAATTGATTCGATGGAAGAAGTGTTGTCATCTGTTATGAAAATTAGGGATGTACAGCAGGCGTCAGATGCCTTTAAAGCCATTGATTTTATTGACCAAAGTGAAGTGGTACATGTGGATGCCGGTGTTGGAACCGCAGTTATTCGAGTGTCATTGCAAGGTGAGCTATATAAGTCAGTTTGTAATGAATGGCTAGATGAGCCAATTGAGACGAAGCGAGATTGGTTACTCTTTATTAAAGAGGCAGCAGAAGCAAAAGAGGCCCAAAAACGCTTTAAAAATGCTATTAGTCAAGCAGATTCGACAGGTTATGGTGTAACATTGCCGATGATGCAGGAGTTTGAGCCAACAGCACCAGAGCTCATAAAACAAAATAATTTTTATGGTGTGCGTATGAAGGCAAAAGCGCCATCGTATCATATCATTCGTGTAGATATGGAATCAGAATTTGCGCCACTAATTGGCTCTGAATTCCATAGTCAACAATTGCTTAAGGATTTAAATCATGCTTATTTACATGATCGTGACGCTTTATGGAACACGCAGCTTTTTGGAACTCCACTACATGAAGTGTTAAAAGAAGGAATACGCTATAAAATGGATGCCGTTCCATCAACAGCCAAAAAACGGATGCGACAAACAATTGAACGTATGGTTAACGAAGGTGATAGAGGGTTAGTTACATTTATTTTGTAGTGATAAAAAAATAAAAAAAGAGCAAAAAAATATCACAGGTCTTTTCGTTTTTGTGCGAAAAGTCCTGATATTTTTGTTTTTTGGGTGAAAAAATTAATTTTTGGTTATAATCATGAATGAATACAGTTGCGTAGCGGTTTTCTATGTGTTAATCTTTTTACAGAATTGGTTCATGACCCTTTGAGAGGAGGTGAATGGTGTGAATAAAACAGAATTAGTAAACTCTGTTGCTGAAGCGGCAGGTCTTTCTAAAAAAGACGCTTCTAAAGCAGTTGAAGCTGTATTTGATACAATTCAAGATGCTCTTGCAAAGGGTGACAAAGTACAATTAATTGGTTTTGGTAACTTTGAAGTACGTGAACGTGCGGCTCGTAAAGGTCGTAACCCACAAACTGGTAAAGAAATCGAAATCGCTGCTAGCAAAGTACCTGCTTTCAAACCAGGTAAAGCGCTTAAAGATGCTGTAAAATAATACACGTCTAGTAGTTACATAGAGCGGTCTTCATGTTAACAAACATGGAGGCTGCTCTTTTTAACTTCTTTCAACGAAAAGTTGCGCACATAGCAAAATAAGATAATGGTACATAGAAAGATGCAATAAACATAAGTGTATGCAACGTAGATAGCATATGCATAATTGAGGTCCATCACTAAAAGTTGGGATGCTCTTTGCTAAAACATATACCATAATTTTAGTTGATTGAAGTGGAGACTGGGCGACTCCTTGGGGATTATCAATAGGGGAACGAAGGCTAAAACCATCACGTCCTGTGATAACGCCTTCGTGACCAACATCGGTGCTGTTGCTGTCGCTTCGTTGCACTACGCTTT
>NZ_JBHZDH010000066.1:0-24692 GCF_042755925.1 Lysinibacillus sp. NPDC059133
GTCACACCCGTTCCCATACCGAACACGGAAGTTAAGCTCTTTAGCGCCGATGGTAGTTGGGGGCTTCCCCCTGTGAGAGTAGGACGTCGCTAGGCGCAAAAAGTCGCTGCTGATAAACTCAGTAGTGGCTTTTTTTATATCCAAAAGAATAATCATTTATGCAGAGGCATAATTGACGCCCGCTGAAAGAAGTTAAATAAAAGCAATATATATAGGAGACATTTCACCAATCACTTGGTTGAAATGTCTCCTTCCTATATTTTATACAGTTGCTGTTCGTAGCTCTACCCGGCGAATCTTACCAGAAGTTGTTTTTGGTAGTTCATCGATAAAGACAATACTACGAGGATATTTATAAGGTGCTGTTAATGCTTTAACGTGCTCCTGTAGCTCTTTTGTTAACTCGGCCTCATCACGATCTCTGAAACCTTCTCGTAAGATGACAAAGGCTTTAACAATATGTCCTCTAATTTCATCTGGTGCTGCGACTACAGCACATTCTTGTACAGCTTCATGTTTATTTAAAGCATCCTCTACCTCAAATGGTCCAATTGTATAGCCTGATGAAATAATGATGTCATCTCCTCGACCTTCAAACCAGAAGTATCCGTCTGCATCGCATTTGGCCTGGTCACCAGTAATATACCAATCTCCACGGAAGGCAGCTTGTGTACGTTCAGGCTCACGATAGTACTCTTTAAATAGAGCAGGAGATGATTTATGTACAGCAATATCTCCAACTTCTCCAATTGGTGCCTCGTTACCCTCATGATCAATAATACGGATAATATTGCCTGGGGTAGGAACACCCATTGAACCAGGACGTAACTCAGAATTTTCAAGTGTGCCTATTAATAAAGTATTTTCCGTTTGGCCATAGCCATCGCGCACTTTAAGACCAAAGTTGTTCATAAATGTTTCGATGACTGGTCGATTTAATGGTTCACCAGCAGAAACAGCGCTACGTAGAGAAGATAGATTATAGTCTTTTAAATTATCAAGCTTCGCCATAATTCGATATTCTGTTGGAGTACAGCATAATACATTGACTTTTTCATCCTGAAGCAGTTGAAGGTATGTTTTTCCATTAAATCCTCCTTGGTATACAAATGCAGTTGCGCCTAGCATAATAGTCGATAAAAATGGACTCCAAATCCATTTTTGCCACCCTGGAGCTGCTGTAGCCCACACTAGATCACCCTCACGTACACCAAGCCATTGAGAAGCAGCTGTTCTAATATGTGCATATCCCCAACCGTGCGAATGAACAGCTCCTTTTGGTTTACCAGTCGTGCCTGATGTATAAGAAAGAAATGCCATATCATCTCTTTTCGTCGCCGCTGCTTTAAATGTATCCGGTTGTGTACTAGCCAATTCATTTAAAGACGTCCAATCACCTGTAGCAGTACCTATGACTAGTTTATTATTTAAAGCCTCTACTGAAGAAGTAATACGATCTACTTCACTAGTGAACACTTCATAGGCAATTACTGCCTTTGCGGAAGAGTGCTCCATACGATATTCTAAATCACTTGCACGTAACATTTCTGAGCATGAAATAGGAACAATTCCAGCCTTTAGACAGCCAAGAAAGACAAAATAAGCCTCAGGCAGACGTGGAATAATAACTAATACGCGATCTCCTTTTTGAAGCCCCTTCTTCGTTAAGACATTCGCATATTGATTCATTTTTTGAACAAGTTCAACATAGGAAATTGTTCGGCGTTCCTGTTGAGTATTTAGCCATCGTATTGCTTGACGATCACTATCTTGGGAAAATTTCTCTAATTCCTCTGTGATGTTATAGAATTCTGGTGCAATTAAATCGTTTGTTACCATGTGAACATTCCTCCCCAAACAAATTTAATAGAAAATTCATAAAACTATCTCCATTTTAACAATTACAATAATATACAGCAAGAATATTCTATACATAAAATAGAAATATTAGATTTAATAGAGAACTATTAGGGTTCAGGTGGATGTGAAGGTATACTTCGACAAAAAATATAAAAATTTTCACAAAAGTATTGCATAATTTATAATGCTTGCTATAATAATAAATGTACTTAAGAGGTTTTAAAAACCGAATTGAATAGTATTGTTCCGAAGTAGCTCAGTTGGTAGTAGCACCTGACTGTTAATCAGGTTGTCGCAGGTTCGAGTCCTGCCTTCGGAGCCATTTTTTTGCCCATTTATAATGGTGATGTTATACATATAAAAAAAGTATAAAAAAGTATAAAAAAGTATTGCATCGATCAGTAAATAATGTTATCATAATTCTTGTCTTGTTCGAGACATTTGAAAAATGGCCCCTTGGTCAAGTGGTTAAGACACCGCCCTTTCACGGCGGTAACACGGGTTCGAATCCCGTAGGGGTCACCATTTATAAAACTTTGTAGTAATGCGAAGGTTTAAAAAAAAATTAACTGTGAAGAAATAAACACCTGTTTCTATGGAGGATTAGCTCAGCTGGGAGAGCATCTGCCTTACAAGCAGAGGGTCGGCGGTTCGAGCCCGTCATCCTCCACCATAATGTGTTATTTCGGAGGGGTAGCGAAGTGGCTAAACGCGGCGGACTGTAAATCCGCTCCTTAGGGTTCGGCGGTTCGAATCCGTCCCCCTCCACCAGTTTTTTTATATATGATTGGGGTATAGCCAAGCGGTAAGGCAACGGATTTTGATTCCGTCATGCCTAGGTTCGAATCCTAGTACCCCAGCCATTTTTATATTTTTTGAGCCATTAGCTCAGTTGGTAGAGCATCTGACTTTTAATCAGAGGGTCGAAGGTTCGAGTCCTTCATGGCTCACTTTTATTGAATAAAAAGTGTAACATTAACTACAGATACTAATCTCTTGCTGAAAACAGCAGGAGATTTTTTTATGCTCTTCTTAATTGTATAAATATTCATAAAATTGTGAGGTTGAGCCAGGTAGGATACAGGCTTTACAATAGACTTACAAGTACAAGGGGGTATGAAAAAATGAATAAACTAAATATTTCTATTATTGGGGTACCAACAGATTATGGGCAAACTCGTAGAGGGGTAGATATGGGACCGAGTGCCATCCGTTACGCAGGTGTTGTAGAACGCTTAGAGGCAATTGGGCATGTAGTACATGATCAAGGGGATATACGTGTTAGTCAAAAACAAGGGGGTATTATTGTTGATAAACAACTTCTGAATTTAGAGGAAGTTATCGATGTAAGTACATCTTTGGCGAATAGTGTAAATAAGTCAGTGGAACAAAAGTCATTTCCACTTGTACTCGGTGGCGACCATAGTATTGCTATTGGTACACTTGCAGGACTTAGTGAGCAATATAAAAATTTAGGTGTTATTTGGTTCGATGCACATGCTGACCTTAACACACCTGAAACGACACCTTCTGGTAATATACATGGTATGCCGTTAGCAGTTAGCATTGGCCTTGGTCATGAACGCTTAGTGAAAATTCGTAATAATGTACCGAAAATTAAACCTGAAAACGTCATTATTATTGGAGCACGTTCCGTAGATCCAGGTGAACGTGAATTAATTGGTCAGCAAGGAATCAAGGTGTATACAATGCACGAGGTAGATCGTCTTGGGATGACGCGTGTAATGGAAGATGCTCTTGCCTATTTAAGAGCGCGCGATATAGATGGTTTGCATTTATCACTTGATTTAGATGGATTAGATCCACTTTATACTCCAGGGGTTGGGACACCTGTACCTGGTGGGATTACGTATCGAGAAAGCCATTTGGCGATGGAGATGCTTCAGGAATCAGGTATGCTCACATCTGCTGAATTTGTTGAGGTTAACCCAATTTTAGATGAAAAGAATAGAACAGCTGATGTTGCTGTAGCATTGATGGGTTCCTTATTTGGTGAGACCCTAGTATAAGGCTCATCACTCTAGTTTAAAGATATTTGACAAAAAATTGCCTATTGCCACAATGTATAAAAATCTTTTGCTATAATTAATAACAAAATGAAACTTTTCTTATCGATGGGTCGTATAGTATAAGACAGTTGTAAAGGTGGAGAAATCAACACAATGGATGCGTTAGTAAACAAGAGAATAAAACAAGTGCTTAAAGGTGATCAAAACGCATTTGCAGATATTGTGAGTCTCTATCAGCACAAACTGTACCAAGTATGCTTTAGGATGTTAGGGAACAAGCAAGAATCTGAGGATATTACACAAGAAGCGTTTGTTCGTGCCTATATGAACTTGCATACTTTTGATCAAAAAAGAAAATTTTCGACGTGGCTTTATCGCATAGCGACAAACCTTTGCATAGACCGAATCCGGAAGAAAAAGCCGGACTATTATTTAGATGCGGAAGTAGCTGGTACAGAAGGACTTGATATGTATTCGCAAATCGCAGCGGATGACCAGCTACCAGAAGAACAGATAGAGCAAATGGAACTGCAAGATCGTATTCAATATGAGATTGGACGTTTGCCGGATAAATACCGTTCAGTTATAGTATTGAAATACATTGAAGAATTATCATTACAGGAAATTAGCGAGATTTTAGATATGCCTCTTGGAACGGTGAAAACGAGGATTCACCGCGGACGTGAAGCATTACGTAAGCAATTAAACAATCTGTAGGAGGGGAAGCGTCATGAATACTTGTCCAGAGCATATTATAGACTATATCCATGATTATTTAGATGGTGACATTAGTCGTGAGCATGAGCAAGAGTTAAAACGCCATTTGCATACATGCAGTGATTGTAAACAATTGATGCAGGAATTAAGTGAAACAATCGCCTTTGTGAAGAGTGCTTCCCATATTACAGCACCTCCGCATTTTGAAGAAGCCGTCATGGCTCGTTTACCGAAACCCAAAAGTCGTGTAGGCATGCAAAAATGGATTCGCCGGCATCCATTCTTTGTGGCAGCGGCAGTTTTTTGTTTATTCATGAGTGCAACTTTACTAGGTAGTTTCATGGATGACCAACAATTCTCTGTGACTAAACAGCCAAACCTTGTTGTTGACGGTCAAACGGTTATTGTACCGAAGGGAGAAGTTGTAAAAGGCGACATTGTTGTTAAAAATGGTGATTTAATTGTTGAGGGTGAAGTGGATGGCAATATTACCGTTATTAACGGACAGTATATGGCATCTTCGGCAGTTGTTTCAGGAAAAATAGAAGAAATTGACGAAGTATTTGAATGGCTTTGGTATACGATTAAAAATTCAGTAAAGTCTGCTGTAACATTCGAGGAGAACCAAGCAACTAAATAACACTCTATACGTCCTAATAGATAGTGCACGTGAGAGGCTGAAAGGTCTACTCTTTTGAGTAGACTTTTTATTTGAAAAAAGTTACATTTGTTAAGAATGTGCTATACTTAAATGTGTATGGATTCGCAATGAAAAGTGGGGGATGCCACGTGCAAATTATCGAACATTTCACTAATTTAACACCTGTGAATATTGTTATTAACTTATTAGATGTACTGCTCGTATGGTACGTTATTTATAAAATTTTAACCCTCATTAAAGGTACGAAGGCTGTCCAATTATTAAAAGGGATTTTCGTAATTATTATTGCGCGCCTTGCTACAGACTTTTTTGGGTTAGAAACGTTAGGGTGGATGTTACAACAAGTTATCGAGTTTGGTTTCTTGGCGATTATTATCATTTTCCAACCTGAAATAAGACGTGGCCTTGAACAAATTGGTAGAGGTAAGCTATTCCAACGTTCAATTAGTCAAGTTGAAGAAGAACAAACTAGGCTTATTGAAGCGATGAAGAAATCTGTTAGTTATATGGCCAAGCGTCGTATAGGGGCGTTAATTTCTATTGAAAAAGAAACTGGTCTAAATGAATATATCGAAACGGGCATAGGACTAAATGCTGAGATTTCATCGGAGTTACTGATTAACATTTTTATACCTAATACACCGCTTCATGATGGAGCAGTGATAATGCAGAAAGATAAAATATCGGCAGCGGCTTGTTATTTACCGCTTTCTGAGAGTCCGTTTATCTCTAAAGAACTTGGGACACGCCACCGAGCTGCACTCGGCTTAAGTGAAGTGACAGATGCCATTACTATTGTCGTATCAGAAGAAACCGGTGCCATTAGTCTTACAATGAATGGTAATCTACATCGAAATCTTTCTCTAGAGGAATTCGAAGGGCTGTTGCGTAAAATGTGGTTCGGATTAGCACAGGAGTCAAATGCAGCCTCTAAGTTAACTTGGAGGGGGAAAAAGAATGGATAAAATGATGGATAGCCCTTGGGTGTTACGAATCGTCGCACTATTTCTAGCCTTTTTGTTATTTTTCTCCGTTCATACCGAATTATCTCCTAAAAATAAAACAATAACGAGTGAGCAAACAGAGGTAATTCGAGATGTACCTGTAGATGTTTTTTATGATGATAAGAACCTCATTGTAACAGGTATACCTAAGACGGTGGATGTTACGATAAAAGGTCCAATGCCACTTGTTATAAAAACAAAGACAACGAAGGATTTTTCTGTATTTGTGGATTTGAGTAAATTACTTATAGGTGAGCATAATGTTAACCTACAATACCAAAATATTTCTGATAAGTTGCAAGTTACATTAGACCCTAAGACTATTAAGGTAAACATTGAGGAAAAGGTCACACAGGAGTTTCGTGTTGACCCTGAGATGAGTAATCGTTTAATCGAAGAAGGATATATTTTAAATGGCATGACTGCTAATCCAGCTACGGTGTATGTTACAGGTGCCAAAAGTGCCATTGATAGCATTAGCTATGTAAAAGCCACTGTAACAGGTGAACAAGGCTTGAAAGAACCGTTCTCACAGATAGCGGAAGTTAAAGTATTAGATCGTGATTTAAATAAATTAGATGTTACGATTGAACCGAAAACTGTGAAGGTACAAGTAGATATTGGAGCATACAGCAGAGAGTTGCCTGTAGTGCTTAAGGAAGTAGGAAAAGTGGCAAATGATATAACCGTTAACCAGTTAACAGTTAGCCCTACAATGGTGAGGGTATACGGTAGGAAATCTATCCTAGATGGTTTAACTGCAATACCATTAGAGGTGGACTTATCAAAAATTACAGAATCAACAACTTATGAATTTGATGTAAAATTACCAGAAGGTGTGACAAAAATATCTGAATCAAGGATTAAAGTGAAAGCAGACATTACGAAGGTAGAGCAGGAGAAAACACCAACAACGACACCAACAACTACCACACCTGCACCTTCACCCGTACCTGCACCTGCACCTGAACCTCCGCCTACTAAGGAGGAATCAGTCACTCCTTCTGAGGACAACACGCCACCAACAGAAAAAACAGAAGATGTTGATTCTTAAACAATAACTGACTATAATTTTATTTTGATTCAGTAGAGATTTCGTTCTCTATCGGTAAGGGTGTCATTTTCGGTTTTGAAACATTAACGAAAAAAGTTGCTCAGGCTAAATCAAAATACCTTATGCTAAATTTATCTGTGCTAATTTACAAGTCCAAATAAATGGGCATAGGGGCAAAATGAATAGTTACCAGAAAATGAACGAAAATAGACTTTTCCAAAAGTAAGCAGACGAGTGGTCTAGTTGTCAGTGTAGACAAGCGTGACCACCGTCTTGCATTGAAGGAGAGAATAATCAAAATGGGTAAATATTTTGGAACAGATGGCGTCCGTGGCGTCGCGAATAGTGAATTAACACCGGAGTTTGCATTTAAGCTTGGCCGCGTAGGTGGCTACGTTTTAACGAAGGATGCAACGGACCGTCCAAAGGTTTTAATCGGTCGTGACACACGTATTTCAGGTGAAATGCTTGAAGGTGCACTTGTAGCTGGTCTTTTATCAATCGGCGTAGAGGTAATGCGTCTTGGTGTTATTTCAACACCAGGTGTGGCTTACCTTACTCGAATTATGAGCGCAAATGCAGGCGTTATGATTTCAGCTTCACATAACCCAGTTGCTGATAATGGTATCAAATTTTTCGGTCCTGATGGCTTTAAACTAACAGATGCACAAGAGGCCGAAATCGAAGCAATATTAGATGCACAAGAAGATACATTGCCACGTCCAATCGGGGCAGATTTAGGTTCAGTAAGTGACTACTTCGAAGGTGGACAAAAATATATTCAATATTTAAAGCAAACAGTGGCTGAAGAATTTGAGGGCATCCATGTAGCATTAGATTGTGCACATGGCGCTACGTCTTCACTAGCTACACACCTATTTGCAGATTTAGAAGCGGATATCTCAACAATGGGTGCCTCACCAACAGGCTTAAATATTAATGAAGGTGTCGGTTCAACACATCCAGAGGGGTTAGCTAAATTTGTCACAGAAAAAGGTGCTGACGTTGGTCTAGCGTTCGATGGCGATGGGGACCGTTTAATCGCAGTAGATGAAAACGGTAAAATTGTTGATGGTGATCAAATTATGTTCATCATTGGGAAGCATTTAAATACAGTTGGTCGCTTGAAAAAGCAAACAATCGTGTCGACGGTAATGAGTAACATGGGCTTCTACAAAGCTGTTGAAGATAACGATATACACAGTGTACAAACAGCTGTAGGTGATCGTTATGTCGTAGAAGAAATGCGTGCCAATGATTATAATTTAGGCGGCGAGCAATCTGGCCATATTGTTTTCCTAGACTATAATACAACTGGTGATGGCTTATTAACGGGTATTCAGCTTGTTAACATTATGAAATCTACAGGTAAAAAACTGTCAGAGCTTGCTTCTGAAATGAAAATTTTCCCACAGCGTTTAGTCAACGTACGTGTAACAGACAAGCATGCTGTGACGGAAAATGCAAAAGTTGCTGCAGTGATCGCTGAGGTAGAAGCAGATATGGCTGGTAACGGTCGCGTGTTAGTGCGCCCTTCTGGTACTGAGCCACTTGTACGAGTAATGGTGGAAGCTGCGACAGAAGCAGACTGCGAGCATTATGTAGAGCGTATAGCAGATGTTGTCCGTACTGAGATGGGCTTAACGGAATAAATAGTTTATCTTCATTCAGTAGGTGATAAACACCCACTGAATGAAGATAAAGCCTCCGGCGGATGTCACGGATTTTGAAAGGAATGAATTGTGCAGGCACAATTCAAAACCCAGACGAAATTACGCCAAGGCGAAATTTATCAACAACTCGATTTCCTTTCAAAGGAGGTCGGGTTTTTTAATTTGGCACAAAAAAGTAACTTATAGAAAAGTAAAAGTTGTGGATAGAACCATCGAAGTGATGGATAGAACGATTCTGTGTTTCACATATTGAGAGCTCGCCAACGAAATGAATGTTTTCAAAGAGAATGGGAACAGTAGTACAGAGTCACAATTATAAGGAGTGTTGTATGGCAATGGCTAAAATTGCTACGGTGATTACTGATATGTTCGAGGACGCCGAATTTACGAGTCCTAAAGGAGCGTTAGAAGCGGCAGGTCATGAACTAATAACGATTGATACGACAACAGGCATTGAGGTAGAGGGTAAGCACGGGGAGAAAGTAAAAATAGATAAAGGCATCGATGAGGTAACGGCTTCTGAATTCGATGCATTGTTCATCCCAGGTGGGTTTTCTCCTGATATATTACGTGTAGATGATCGCGTTGTGGCATTTGTAAAGGAGTTTATGGACGATATGAAGCCAACCTTTGCTATTTGTCATGGACCTCAATTACTCATTACAGCAAAAACATTAAATGGTCGTGACGCAACTGGCTACAAATCAATTCGAGTAGACTTAGAAAATGCAGGTGCGATATTCCATGACGAGGAAGTGTTTGTTTGCCAAAAACAATTAGTAACAAGCCGCACACCGGAAGATCTACCAGCATTTAATCGAGAAATTGTGAGATTATTAGCGAGTGAAGAAGGCTAAGTTTAAAAGGCACAGGTGAATATGCCTGTGCCTTTCATGTTATTCAATTAGGACAGCCCTACTTCTTTTTCAACGCGATAATAGCATTGGTAATTTGCCCAAGTCCGATGCCAATAATAATGCCAACGCCAGCGCCGATTGCAGTATTAATCCAGCCCCTGTCCAAAAAAGCTTCATAGCCACCGCCAGTTAGAAAACCGATTAAACCGCCGATACCCAATCCTAAAAATAGAAAACCACCATAAAACAACCCGATTGCCTCATAATCTGCAGGGTCACGATCTTCGTAATACTGCTGGAAACGTTCATTTAAATCTTCAGATTGCTCAGAGTTACTGGCAAATTTCAATTCCTCGCTGGCCTTATGAAAGGCTTCTTGCTCCATTAAACCTTGTGACATTAAATCATTCATATAATCGCTCATATATAGTATCATGTCGTCTTGTGCTTCTCGACCTTGATCGGAACGTCCTTTAAACTTGGACAGTTGCTTGTCGATTTTACGTTTAGTTTGCCCACTTTTTTTGCGCAGCTTTTCCATATAGGTCATTTCAGCGTCTTGCAAATAATTCTGAGATTGTTCCTTCGCGAAACGATTAATTCTCTCCTGAATTTCACGACTAAAGCTCATGTTTGTTCCCTCCATTATTTCTTAAAATTTCAATACGACTACTTAAAAAATCCCATTTAGCCCAGAAGGACGTCAATTTTTCTTGCCCTTGTTCATTAAGCGTATAAAATTTCCTTGGTGGACCCATTTCAGATGGCTTTTTGACAATATTGACAAGATGATTTCTTTCCAAACGCATAAGTAACGCATAAACAGTTCCTTCAGCTATGCCCTCGAACCCCATTTGCGTGAGATATTTGACAATCTCATAACCGTAGATTTCACCACGGCTGATGATTTCTAATACAATACCTTCTAAAACTCCTTTGAGCATTTCACTCAGATTATCCACGATCTCACCCCTAGGCTAAGCTTTCCTTGTACTAAGTGTTGCTAAGTACTGTATATAGTATTGCTAAGTAGTGGTTTTGTCAAGCGATTAAAAAAGGGGGTTTCGTTCCGAGGTATATTTTCTTTGACTTAGTTCAACACAAATTTATAGCAGAGAATAGTGGTTGCTGACCTATGGAAAAAAACATCATATATTTAATAGGAATTTCAAGATAATGCTTTATAGCAGATTGTTTGTCTACATTTTGTCACTAAAAAGTAGGAGAAATAGGTGTTTTTTATAACGGAAATTTGACGTACAGCATATGATTGAGTATGATGGAGAAGTTGAATATGAGGTCCGACCTTATCATTTAACGAGAGCGCATAAGGAGGGAAGAAAGCGCAAAATCGGAAAACAATTATAGCGCCTGAGCTGAAGAAATTGGACGAAACTATCTTCAGCAGACGAGGTGGAGGTTTATCGAAAATTCGGCGGATGCCTCCCAATCGACATACCCGATTGTCACTTTTCATTTTGAAAGCATTTGAGTGATTGAATGTACAGAAAATGGAGAAGGTATAGTTAAAGCAATAGATAAATAGAGAAACCTCACGTATCGAATGGTTATTGTTCAGATGGCTGAATGAGTGTTAAGAATGTGTATGTATGAGTATGCTTATTTTATGTAAAATCGGCATAGCTTGTACATTCACAACAAAATTCGATAGGTTGAGGTCTAGTTTGTCATTGCGTCAAATTGACGATATCGGAGGACAAGAAATTATGTGTGGAATTGTAGGATATATTGGTGAATCAGATGCAAAGGAAATTTTATTAAAAGGTTTAGAGAAACTAGAGTACCGTGGCTATGACTCAGCGGGTATTGCAGTACGTAACGAAGATGGTGTAACGGTCTTCAAAGAAAAGGGACGTATTGCCGATTTACGTGATGCAGTGGACGAGGACGTTGCTGCAAAAGCGGGTATTGGTCATACACGTTGGGCAACTCACGGTGTGCCAAACCGTTTAAATGCACACCCTCACCAAAGTGCAACAGGACGTTTTACGCTAGTACACAACGGAGTTATTGAAAACTATCATCTATTACAAAAAACTTATTTAAAAGGTATTCCGATGAAGTCTGATACAGACACGGAAGTCATCGTGCAATTAGTAGAGTTATTTGTGAAAGAAGGTTTAAGTACGGCTGAGGCGTTCCGTAAGACTCTATCTTTATTACACGGCTCATACGCATTAGCTCTTTTAGATGCAGAAACGGCTGATACAATTTTTGTTGCGAAAAACAAATCTCCCCTTTTAGTAGGTGTTGGCGAAGGCTTCAATGTTGTAGCTTCAGATGCGATGGCGATGCTACAGGTAACAGATCAATATGTGGAGCTACACGATAAAGAGGTCGTAATCGTACACAAAGCTAGCGTTGAAATTACAAAATTAGACGGTTCCATAGTTGAGCGTGCACCATATACTGCAGAGCTTGATATGAGCGATATTGAAAAAGGTACGTACCCTCACTATATGTTAAAAGAAATGGATGAGCAGCCAACGGTTATTCGTAAAATCATTCAAGCATATGAAGGCGAGAATGGTGAATTAACAATTGACGCTGATGTTTTAGAAGCATTACAAGCAGCAGACCGTTTATATATTATTGCAGCCGGCACAAGCTATCATGCAGGTCTAATTGGTAAGCAATATTTCGAAAAAATGGCCGGTATCCCAGTAGAAGTTCATATTTCAAGTGAATTCGGCTACAATATGCCATTACTTTCAGAAAAACCATTGTTTATCTTTATTACACAATCAGGTGAAACAGCAGATAGCCGTCAAGTACTTGTGAAAATTAAAGAGCTTGGTTATCCAACATTAACAATTACAAACGTACCTGGCTCTACACTATCACGTGAAGCGGATCATACGCTTTTATTACATGCAGGCCCAGAAATTGCAGTAGCTTCAACAAAAGCATATGTAGCACAAGTAGCTGTACTTGCTGTAACAGCATATGTAACGGCGAAGGCTAATGGCAAAGGCTTAGAATTCGATTTAAAACAAGAACTTGCGATTGCAGCAAATGGTATCCAAACAATTATCGATTCAAAAGATGTATTAGAGGATATCGCAGAGGACTACTTAAAAATAGCACGCAACGCATTCTTCATCGGTCGTAACATCGACTTCTATGTAAGCCTTGAGGGTGCCTTGAAGCTAAAAGAAATCTCTTACATCCAAGCAGAAGGCTTCGCAGGTGGCGAGCTGAAACACGGAACAATTGCCTTAATCGAAGAAGGTACACCAGTGTTTGCCCTTGTCACACAAGAAGCAGTATCATTAAATATCCGTGGTAATGTCAAAGAGGTAGCTGCACGTGGAGCATACCCATGCATTATTGCCATGGCTGGCGTAGATGAAGACGGTGACCGTTTAGTAATTCCTCAAGTTCATGAATTACTAACACCACTTGTATCTGTAGTGCCATTACAGTTAATTAGCTACTACGCAGCGCTACACCGCCGCTGTGATGTGGATAAACCACGTAACTTGGCTAAATCAGTGACTGTGGAATAATTTTATGCAGCTACAGACTTCTTGTGAGTTATAACTAATACTGTCACAATTTATAATTATATTTGTCATAAATATATAAGATGTTGTGACATCAAAAATAAACCTTGGTACAGTGTAATCGTTACTGTATCAGGGTTTATGTTTTCTCCCACATGTTTTTAATTATAGGATTCGTAACACATAGAGTTGATTTTTGCAGCAAAAAATTATAATTAATATTGTCACTTAATTCGTAGTTCAAGACCAACTGTTGAGTTACAAAAAAGATGTATACTCGACGAAAATGTTGTATACTGGTTTCGCTAGATATAGTAAATGTAGCTTTGAAATAACGTTGCGATGTTTATAAATAAGATACTTTAAAATGCCATTAAGGATGTTTTTCCTTAATGGCATTTTTTTTGGAACTAATAAATTTGGGAATTTCCGATGTTTGTTGTTCAAAGTACTATTTTAAACTGAGATTGAAAATCTATTTTTGTTTCATTAATTATCTCTTTTTACTAAATTTTAGAAGGGTATTTAGACCGACTTGTCGAAATTTGTTTAAAGTAATAAAATTTAGGGAATTTAGAGGTGGATATACAGTGAATTACAATGGGTCTAAATGGTGGAAATTTGATTTTCATACACATACACCTATCTCTATAGATTATGGAAAGGGTCCTAATCAGGAAAACCTTAAAAGCCGTACTCCACGTGAGTGGTTATTAGACTATATGACAAATGAGATTGATTGTGTTGCTATCACAGATCACAATTCAGGTGAATGGGTTGATACACTTAAACAAGAATTAAATTTAATGCGGGAAGAAAATTTTGAAGGATATAGGGAATTAACGTTATTCCCTGGAGTGGAAATAACCGTACATGGTAATATACATCTTCTTGCAATATTCGATCCATCTAAATCATCAATAGACATTAGTAATTTATTAAGTAGATGCGAGTATAATGGAAAATATGGAGATTCGGATGATTGTACCAATAAATCATTCAATGAAGTTGTTGATATAATTCATCAAATGAAAGGAATAGCAATACCTGCTCATGTTGATACAGTACGTGGCCTATTTATTGAGCAGGAAGGAAATTCATTGAGAAGGTGTTTAAGTACAAATGGGTTGTTAGCTATACAAGTATGCGATCCGACATTTGAGAAGCCTCAAATTTATAATGATATGAAGTTAGAATTTGCAGAAATTGCTGGATCAGATAGCCACCATCCAGAAACTGTGGGCACAAGTTATGCATGGGTAAAAATGGAATTACCGAATCTGGAGGCATTACGATTAGCCCTTCATGATGGAGAAGATGGTATTATTAGGCATGATGTTTCCTCTGTAAATCCAAATGATGTTTATAATAGATTTTTTATTGAATCTATTGAAATTTCAAATGGTGCAAAAGCTGGAAGAGGGAAAACACCTCTAAAGATAAGTTTTAGTCCTTGGCTAAATGCGATAATTGGTGGAAGGGGCTCGGGGAAATCAAGTCTTATTGAATATATGAGGCTCCCGTTTGATAAAACTAACGGACTTCCACCTAAAATAAATGAAGACTTTTTGGAATTCAGGAAAGTTCCCAAAGAACGTGGTAAGTCAGGTATGTTTACAAAAGAAACCAAAATCAGAGTAGAAATGCAAAAAGATGGTAGGCGGATTGCTCTAACTTGGCATGATAATAGAATACTTGAAGAGCATTTAAATGATGAAGGTGTGTGGGAAAATAAGGGAGAGGGTAATAACATTGACTCGAGATTTCCTTTGAGAATCTTTAGTCAAAAACACTTGTATTCATTAACTGAAGATCCAAATTACATATTAAGCATTATCGATCAGCAATTAGACAAAGTAGGATGGATTGAAGAAAAACAGAAATTATCTAAGAGATGGTTGTCAACACGTGCTGAACTGAGAGATTTATCTACGAAGATAAATGCAAAAGGAAATATACAAAGCGAACTTGATGACGTTAAGGCGAAAATGAAGATATATGAAGAATCAGGACACAAGGCACTTTTGGATGATTTCCAAATGTCACAAGTTATTAACCAGAAATTAAATCAAGAAATCCAATCTATTGATAATTATTATGAACATTTAGAAAGGGCTTTAGATATCGCTCCTAAATCCCTATTTTCAAACGAAGAAATTTCATCAATGGATCAAGAATCAATAACAATGCTAAAAGAACAAGCTGACAAGTTTGATGATCTTATAAAGAATATGAACGAAGTGCTGTTAAAAATCGGAGATTTTAAATCACAAATTCAAAAATCAGTTGGTGATATTCCCTGGCAGCAAGTTCGATTATCACATGAGGAAAATTATAATGACTTCGTTCAAAAATTAGAGGTTGCTGGTGAAAAGAATCCGAATGCCTATAGCGAATTTGTAGCAAAACAAACTGAACTAGAACAAAAGCTTACGGAAATAACTACTCTTGAAGGACAGTATGCACAATTAAAAGAAGAATCATTAAGAATATTTAGTGAAGTTGACGCACACGAAAAAGAATTAAGGAAAAAAAGATTAGACATAATAAGTAACTGGGTAGGTACAAATCCAAATATAAAAATGTATCTAAGTGTTATGGGTGATTATGAAAATGTAGAAGAAACTTTTAGAAGCATTATTAGGAAATCAGGTCATGAATATGCTAAAGATATTCTTGAACGTGATGATGATGATAAGCCTGTAAAAGGGTTGTTATTTGATTTTATAGAGTCATCTGATCCTTGGAATGCAAGGGAAGAAATCGTTAATAAGATTTACTCTTTAGACGAAACTGATCCTAAAGGTTTTGGTAAACTTTTTGTAAAACACTTAGTGAACCTTAGAAAATCTACTCCTGAAGATTTCGACAGAATGGTTATCTGGTATCCGGAGGATAAAATAACATTAAAAATAGTGAATTCAAATAAAAGAGAAGAAGATATAGAAACTGGATCTGCTGGTCAACGAACAGCAGCTATGCTGTCTTTGATGCTATTATTAAACGATTCTCCAATTATTATTGACCAACCTGAAGAAGATTTAGACACAAAAAGAATATCGGATTTAGTTGTTACAGGTTTGAGGGAATTTAAAAATAGACAACAAGTGATTGTAATAACACACAATCCGAATATCCCTGTTAATGGAGCTGCTGAAAATATTGTTCAAATGAATTTTGCAGGTGGGCAAATACAAAAACTGGTAAATGGAGCTTTGCAAAACAACACTGTTCGAGAATCGGTATGTGATGTAATGGAAGGTGGAAAAGTAGCACTTGATAAAAGATATTTTAGAATTTCAAAAGCTTTAGAGTAATAAAAAAATGCTGAGCTATCAGCATTTTTTTATTAGATAAACTCTAACTGGAGTTGAATAAGCAGATCTAAGTTTGGCTATATCCTCCTCGCAAGCAGCGTAATTCCCATCTAATCTAGAATAAAAAACATTGGCTTTCTCTATGTTTTCCCACCGCGAGATTGGAGTAGCTAAGTTCAGTTCCTTTAATAAGACAAGTTCTGAAATGGATAGATTGATGAACATATTTATCCTCATTTCTTAATTTAAGATATAATTTTTTACCTTAGTTTGTCTTAAAAACAATACAATTAACACTTTACACCCAAATATTTTCACCAATATATGTTTTATTTCAATATATGTACAATTCGGAAATAAAGTACTGCGTATGTTTACCATCTGACTTTTCTAAAACTCCACTCAATAATTAATCTTTTATTAAGGGTTTTCATCAAAGGCGTATTAGTTGGTCAATAGATCAATTAAGGGATGAAGAACTTGAGATTTGGAAAATAATGCGTAAAGCAGGAATCAGCGAACGATTTTATCCAGGGTTAGAAATAGAAATAAATAGGCAGATCATAAGTACGAAACAACAATTCTGATATAAAAATGATACTAAAAAGCCGCGTTTATATTATTGAAAACACGGCTTTTTGTTGCAGTCATAATAATGGCGTTCACTTTTATGCATTACTCATATGAAAAGTTAGAATAAAAAATAGAAATAAGCTTAAAATTAATTCCATATATCAAAAATTTTATTGTTTAATTTTTTTCCTAAAAGAAGGATTTTTATTGGTTTTTAGATGAGAATCTCTTTTTACAAAAAAACTATATTTCCCTATATATTAAACTAAAGGAATTTTAGTTTTCATTTTATTCATCAATTATTTTGTTTTTTTAACATCGAAGTGATACCAATAAACAATATTAAAACAATTCCAGTTAAAACTAATAAACCACCAAATGGAAGCAAGTAGAAAGGTTCTCTCAAAGTACCGTCTGGTTCCACTTTTGTTCCAACCATGATATAAGTAATTAAACTTATAATACCTAAAATTAATGGTGTAGATGCTAAAAAATATTTATTTTTCATTATACATTCTCCTTAGTTTTAATCATCAAACCTCTTTTTTATATTCTAAAATATCACCTGGTTGGCATTCTAGAACTTCACATATTTTTTCTAAAGTTGAAAATTTAATCGCTTTTGCCTTTCCGTTTTTTAATATTGAAACATTCGCCATTGTAATTCCTAATCTTTCAGACAACTCTGTAACACTCATTTTTCTTTTCGCTAACATTACATCAAGATTTACTACAATAGTCATATTCTATCACCTCAAATCGTTAAATCATTATCCTGCTTTATTTCACTTGCTTTTCTAACTAAATGAGACAGCAAAGAAGTAAATACAGATATAACGACTGAGAAAAATAGGATCAACAAAATAATCATTAAAAGATCAGTTTGGTAGCTGCCAATTATGAAAAGATACATTAACGCAGCAATATAAAAAACCCCTTCAATCATTGATAAAATACCAACATACTTCAATCTATCCGCATTTTTAATAGTAAAGACTTGATCAGAGGCAATATCTGAACATATTTGCCACCCTAAAGCTAGAGCAATAAAAAACGGAATTCCTGTAATCCAAATAAATCCAATAAAAAAATTATATAAGTCCTGTTTTGAATTCTGTAAAAAATTTTTTCCAATTTCAGGTGCAATATAGACGCAGAACAATACACCAAAAATTCCACATAAAATAATGATTAATTTTAACCACGCTGATAGTTCTTTCTGTTTCATAAGATTTCTCCTTCTTAGTTATCTAACAAATATACAATAAAACAATACATATTTAAAGTCAATAAAATTTTATTGTAAAACGATATATTTTTGTTGTGGAATATGTTTAGATTTGAGTTTTTATTCTAAATTTATTCAAGTTGAGTACTTTGTTTTAATTTGCTAATAAAAGCATCTGAAATTATGGTGATTTATAGTTAAATGATAAATATTTATTGATTTACGATAAAAAAATATTGACTAAGGATGCGTCGACAGTTATTCTAACGTTAGAAAGTCGAGAAGGCGGTGAATCATGAAACAATGGGAAATGGCAAATCGGTAAAAATTGAGTGTTACAGAACTAGCGGGAAAACTGGGTATCATAATGGCAAACATCTCAATTTTAAAAAATGAAAAAGCAAAAGTGCCAACCAGGTGATATCTTGGAATATAAAAAATAATTAAACTAACAATTTGGAGGATAATATTATGAAAAAAAATATCTAATCGCATCTACACCAATACTTATAGGAGTAATCTGTCTAATTGCAAAAGCAATCATTGGAACTGAAGTAGGTCCAGATGGTATTTTACAAGAACCTTGGTTCTTAGTTCCACTTGGATTTTTATTATTCTGTTTAGGAATAATATCTTTAATGTTTGTTGCATTAATTTCAATGTTAAAAAAAACACAAGTTTCAAATTAAATTTTGAATAACAGGCTAACAAAACTATATAAACCAACGACCAGGCGCTTAAGGTGAGTACCTGGTCGTTTATGTTTATTCCTCTGCTTTTGGACTATATGTTAATCAATTCATATCGTAGGCGTTCGGTACTCCGAAATTGTGTATAAAAAAACCTAAGTATTAGCAGATCATATCGAGTATGGAATTCCAGATATAAAGGTGAACTCTACAAGATACGCGAATAAGAAGATTGCTGTTATTGGAGGCGGTCATTCAGCTATCGATACCTTATTATCTTTGGCTGAATTACAGAGAATCCTTCAACGAAACTATGCTCATTAGGATCAATTAGTGGTGCTAATGCTTGCACACATCAACAATAGAATAGTCGGTTGGATTGCAATTTCACCTGTATCTACCCGAGCAGTATATTCTGGAGTTGGAGAAGTAAGTGTTCATATATCAAATGATAGTAAAAGAAAGGGGGTTGCCTCAAAGCTGTTTCGAACACTAATTGAGGAGAGTGAAAAGGAGGGCTTTTGGACACTTCAATCATCTATTTTTGCAATCAATGCATCAAGTATTCAATTACATAGAAAGGTGGGTTTTAGGATAGTAGGTACGAGAGAAAAAATTGCTCAGTTACATGGGGAATGGCATAATACAATTATTATGGAGAAAAGAAATAATCTTCTATAGAGGATATTTAAACTAAAAGAATAGATGCTTAATGCAAAAGGACTTGTTCATTTATGAACAAGTCCTTTTGCATTGAGAATTATTTTGTCATTTAACATCTAAGTTTTTTTCTTTCACAAAGCTACACCAAAAATTATTTTTGGAGAATGAAGTACAGTATAATAATAGATTACAGACTACAATTTGGAATTTTTGTTTGAACTTTTTTCATGCAAGAGTTGTTTAATGTATACTATATGTAGTATAATCTAAAATCACAAAGTACCGAAAGGATACTATATGTTGATTTGTTTATTTTTCTAGCACACTTGCAGAAAAATAATAAAACAACTAATATAGAATATGTGTTCTGCGTCAGGGTGATTTTGGGGAAATTAAAAAGTTATAGCACATAGCACGCCAATGCAATTTGCTATAACTTAGAATTTTTCAATGGAAACGGAAATTTCCATCTGCCTACCATCGTTTCGCCAAAAACGATGTAAAACTAAATAAAAATATTGAAAATTAATAAAAACATAGCATAATTTATGCTTTGTTTCAATAAAAGTATTAAAACTTTTACTATAAAGGTTAGCGTAGGCAGTAACCCCATTAAAGATAGGAATGAGAGGTTACAAATTTGAAAACATTAAATTTACCAACGGAATTACCGATTTTTAAAGAAATGATTGAAGAGTTAGATCTACCAAAACATATTGAAGAAAAGGTTAATAAGCGCTATGAATCATTAAGTTCATGGTTTAATCGTGAAAATAGTACCTTAAAAGATGTGGATATTGATATTTTTGCTCAAGGATCATTTGCACTAGGAACTACGATTAAGCCTATAAACGAAAATGAAGAGTATGACTTAGACATGGGATGTAAACTAAATATTTCAAATTTCAAAGCTCTATATAGTCAAGAAAAGTTAATTGAGCTAGTTAAAAATGAAATTGAGGCTTATCGTAAAGCCAATAGTATTCAAAATGATGTTGAAGAAAAAAGACGCTGTTTGCGTTTAGTTTACAAAGACGAAGTAGCTTTTCATCTAGATATAGTTCCATGTATTCCACTAAACCAAGAAAAAGAAACAGAATATCGAAATGTTTTACTAGAGAATTTTAGTGATCAAAGTTTAGCGTTAGATGTAGCAAAATATGCTGTTAACATTTCAGATAATGAACGATATAACTTTGAAGATATATCAGAAGATTGGCACATTAGTAACCCGCAAGGTTATCTACGATGGTTCCATGAACGAATGAATCAGCAACTTTCTATTGTTTTGGAACAACGAGCAACTGTAGAACCAATACCTTTCTATAATGAAAAAAGTGTTTTACAACGTTGTATTCAACTGTTAAAGCGTCATCGTGATAATATGTTCTTCCATCCTGATCAGCCTCAGAAAGCTGAAGGAAAACCAATCTCAATTATACTTACTACACTTGCAGCTCAAGCGTATAGTGGTGAAGCAACTGTTGAAGAAGCTATATTAAATATTTTAGATAACATGCCTCGTCTAATCAACACGCAATCACCTAGAATACCGAATCCAGTTAAACCTGAAGAAGACTTTTCTGACAAATGGGCCGATCCACAATACGCTAGTTTGAATTTAGAAATGAACTTTACTGCGTGGTTAATTCAAGCAAAACGGGATTTTTCAGATTTAATAAAATCTGATAACTTCGGACAAGTTAAGACCATCTTAACTGAAGGATTTAACATAGCAGTAGAAGAAGCCAAATTACAACAACATTATAAGTATCAGAGTGCAGTACCTAAGCCGATTGTTATTAGTACACCTACAGCAAAGCCTTGGTGTAAATAATGAATTTAGGATATATTCAACATTTTCTTGAAACGTACACTGAATTTCGGATTCGTGAAATTACTACAGATGCTACACTGCTAGTAGGTCATTTTAAACGTATTATAAGTCATGAAAAATATGGAGATGTATTGTTAGACTATACACTATTAATCTCTATACCCTTTGAGTATCCTAAATTAGCACCAAAAGTATTTGAAGGGTCAAAAAAATTAACTGTTTCTCCAGAGAGTCATATTAATTATGATGGCTCTCTTTGTCTTGGCACTCCATTTCGTATCAATGCTCTTTTGAAACGCAATCCAAGTTTAACTTCCTTTTTTGATAATTGCATTCTTCCGTTTTTATATAGTGTCACATTGAAAAATGAGAAGGGCAATGGTTTTGTGTTTGGGGAAACTGAACATGGTAATAGAGGGATTATTTTAGACTTACAAGAGCTATTTCATTTATCTGAGATAGCCCAAGTAGCTCAAATGTTAAAAATACTTAGTAAACCTAAAAAAGAAGCTAATAAATTATTATGCCCTTGTGGCTGTTCTAAAAGAGTAACAACTTGTAATTATTTTTATAGGGTACTTTCTATGAGAAAATACTTATCCAGAAGTGAATGGGAAGAACAGTTAGATCAATTGAAAAGAGGTTAAGTATTTTATGAAGAAAAAGATATATTTTCAAATATTCATAATTTTAATCCCGTTATTGTCTGGTATAATCTGGCCATTACAAGATTTATTTTATTCATTGCTTTCTGTCTTTAATATCAACACAGATGCTTTAAAGAGTTTTATAGCATCTATCTCAAACAATAACAAAATCAACTCCATTATATTAGGTGGATTCCTTACTGGATCACTTTGGGTTTATTTTAATATAAAAAATAAGGAAAGCTTACTTAATACAGGTAACGGCTACTTTGACTCTTCTTATTTTCATTATTGGATAGGTTCAAAAATTTTAGGATACGGTAAAGTTACTTTAATTAAAGTTCCTATACAGCTTCAATATAAATTAATTATTAATGATACATTTCGAGAGGTTCTTGTAGATTCTAATGCTAGGGAAAAAGAAGAAGACGTGGAAGTAAGTACATTAAACTTAGAAGTTGAATCAAATACAATAAATTTCATTTTAAGTGACACATACCAAACTAAAATTGATGAAATCCCTCTGGAAAAAAGAAACTTACCCACAATTATTATTGAAAGAAGCAGCGAATATAGTGGTGTGAGGACATTTAACCCTAATTTTGTTAATAAAATAAGGAATTGTTCTAATTCATACAGTCGTCAATATAAGCATATTAATATTTTTGCTACAACAAATACCAATCATAACAAAGCTATTGTTGAACAGTGTTTTAAAAACGGTGGGAGAACAGGATTTGAAAGAATTTCTGTTTTTGATCAAAAGACTGAATTAATTAATAATAGTAGAAAGTATTATTTTTATAAAGAACATATTATCCTTTAGTAATACTAATATTGAGAAGTACATTTATTAAAGTGGTTTAAAGGCACAAGTACAATCGGGAATTTATATCCTATTTACTTGTGTTTTTTTATTTTCAAAAGAAAGGTAAGAATACATGAGGCAAGTAAGCTAAAAGTGTTTATGAATATACAAGAAGTTCCTAATGTTTTAAATATTTAAATAAATCTAAAATATATATTATGATATGAGTAACGTTATTATTATCCATTTTTTACTTTAAATAAGTTTTCATCGGAAAATAGCAATTTTATTATTATTTTTAACAACTCCGGATACAGGAAGTATAAATTATAAGAAACATCCCTTTTTTTCTCCTTCACAGGCGAAAAGATTATTAGATCTTGTGAGAAACAAATCTAATGACACTTTACGATTAGAATTTATATTAAACACTTTGAGAAAATTAGACATTGAAATAAACAGTTTCTTGTGTTTAGAAGTTCCAATATCTTTTATGCGAAGATCAATAAATAAAGCAAAGAATAAGAAAATTCAGGTTGTTGATTGTAAATCAGAATGGTGTAAATCCTATGGTACATCTAATAAGATGGTAGATATGAAATTTTCCGCTAATAAATATGTACCTAAACAAAATCTATATAATCAAATATGTGTGTGTACAGACTGCTGGGTAAAGGTTGGTATTAGTAAAGAAAAATTAATATGGGAAGATGTAAATATTTCAATGGATTTATTAGAAAAAATTAATGATTCAATTGTTAAGGGCTTCTCTGAAAAAGAAATAATTCAACAGCTGGAAATAAATCCTGATAATTTATATTTCTATATGGGATATATATATCGCTTTAAACCATTTAATAATAATAATTTAAATACGGAAGCTAGAGTAAAAGAAGAAATCGGTAGTAAATTGATAGACAAATTTTCTTTATTAAAATCCTTTTGGAAAAGAAATGAGCAGCTAACTTTACAAGCAACAAAACTTTTTGGGTGGGATGTTTTATCAACTTATTATTATTTTTGGCATCCTAAGGTACAAAAATATATATACTTAGAGGAAAATTTACGAACAACAAATATAAAAAAAAGAAAACAATTAAAAAATAAATTGGACAGGGTGATTATGCACCTTGTTGAAAATAATATAGAGATATCTTTAAAAGAAGTAGCAGCTAGTTTAGATATAACAGAAAACACCTTGAAATATCATAATCTAATGGAAAATGTAAATGAGGAAAAACTAAGGAATAAATTAAATAAAGAGAATGAAGAAAAGGCGTTTATTTTCCAAAAAATAAATGAATATATTAATAATAAGAAAGCAAATGAAGAAATTATTTTAGTACATGAAGTCACTAACGTCGCATAAATTTTAATTGAATTTTCTGTTTTCTATTTCTTCCGTTTTTGAAGAAAATAAAAGACTCTCAAATAGAGATAGTAAACATCCATTTTTTTACTATAACCTTTGGCTGGGACAACTGACAGTTCAAAATCCTTATGGTACCGTATTTCCTTCGATTTCTCGAAGCCAAATACGTGCCGGT